>DONH01000410.1 GCA_003509235.1 Planctomycetaceae bacterium | reverse complement strand
TTTCTTCTTCGTGCACAAGCTGCATTACGTACTTGCATCCCTGTTTTTGTTTTTCTGTGCTGTCATGTCCGTGAATTGGCTGCTCGAATGGCGAAACAGATTGGATTTGACAACCATGGGCAAAATCCGTTTGTGGATGATCGCGGGCATTGTCGCAAGCGGCGGTATGCGGGTTTATCGGAACCTGCCGGATGTCAATATGGACCCGACCTTGGTCCTTGTTGTGGAGTGGGTCCATTTTGGACTGGTTATGTTGTTGGGGGTGGTCGCTTTGACCGCAGTCATCCGAAAATCATCGCAATACGTACGTTGGAAATAAAGTAAAATTCGATGTGAAAAAGGGGCGTTAAGCCCCTTCTTTCTGGACCACCGTTTCTTTCCATGCTATCCGCACAAGGTCGATTTGACTCGCTGTCTTTACTGTAGGCAGTCGAAGCAGCGGTAAGTTTTTTCTGTAAATATAGTGGGTATGGGATAATGAAAAATATTGAATGGAATGACTTTGAAAAAGTTGAACTGCGCGTTGGAACCATTATCAGGGCAGAGCCTTTCCCTGAAGCACGGAATCCCGCGTATAAAATCTGGATCGACTTCGGTGAAGAGATTGGCGAGCGTAAATCCAGTGCGCAGATTACCGAGCAGTATTCCCTTGATGATCTGCTGGGCAAACAAGTGATCGCCGTGGTCAACTTTCCCCCCAAGCAAATTGGTCCGATCAAATCAGAGTGCCTGGTAACCGGATTCTATCGTGAGGACGGTGTTGTACTGGCCGTGCCGGATAAAGCTGTCCCCAATGGAGTGAAGCTGGCGTAGCACCTCCTTTGTGGAGGGTGTAGTGATTGTGAATCATAAGTATATCATTCAGCTTTCTTTCATTAAAATGATATGGTTGCTCCAGACACCAGTGGTGTCACCGATACAGCATGCAAAGCGGCTTTGGTTCTCGTGGCCGAAAGATTGTTTTACTCTGTTGAAGTGTTAAGGTATTCAAATTGCAGACAGTTGAAAAAAATGACTGACTGTCAAAATACTGGAGCAACAGGGCGGAGGCATGATTCACTTCACGACACAATTTGATTATCTGCGCGATGTTCAGCGCTCGTTCGAGGGCGGGGCTGGACGCGTTGATATGGTTGGTGTTTTTGCCAAAATACTGATTGTTGCCGCTCCAGTCGTTTTGCTGATGGCGTTCTGGCATTATCGCCACCGTATTGGTTTTGCGATCAGTCGATCCATTGTCAGGCTATTTTCTTTCCGTGGCAGGCGGATAGTACAGGATTACCTTGTTAAGAAAGGTGTTCTCTTCGAGATATTTCTCTATACGGGCAATGGGGTGGGCCGCCGAATCGGCATGGCTCGCGCTACCGATGTCCAGTCGGGAAGGATGCTTCTCGATATTGTCGACATAAAACCGCTTGGCCTGAATCTGAAAGGTGCTCGCGTCATTTGTTTCACCAAGCCCTTTACTTTGTCAGGTAAAAAAAAGAATGCGTTTGTCACGTTCGTATCCAGTTATGTGAAACGAGGTGGGACCATTCGAGAGATGTCCTTGCTGACGCCTGTGCGATATCAATTTGAAATTCGCAGAAGACACAAGCGTAAACGGATCGTTCGTGAAGGGGCGGTTCGGGTCAAGCTGTGGGATATTTCAAAGCGTAATTCGTTTTTTATGGCCAAGCCCGATTTGCAGACCGTAAATAATCCGGCTCGCTACGGAAAGAAGATGCGGCTATCGGTGGAGAATATCTCGGCCGGCGGCATACGATTGCTGATCATGAATCCTTCGGGGCGGCTTCCGTCTTTGAGCCCCGGGCATCAGTTCATTCTTCGCGTCAGCGTGTGGAGCCCCAAGACTCGGAAGTTTTCCTATTTTACGGTGGTTGGGACCATCCGAAGCCGATTCAAAGGCAAGGGCGGATCCATTGGCCTTGGGATTCAATTTACCGCGGAAGGTATGAAGATTGACGGCAAGTACCAATGGGCAAGCCTCCACGGCGAGGTGAAGGCTTTGGCTCAGTTTCTGGAAGAATCGAATGAATGGAGCGCTCGCTCCTGATCTCTTTTATTATTTGCTCCGGCAATCGGAACAAATGCCATACAGATACATTTTATGCCGGAGTAGCTTGAAGCCATGCTCTTCGGCCAGTTGTTCCTGGCGGCTCTCAATGGTCTCATCGAGTATCTCGATATTTTTCCCGCACTTGTCACAAATGAGATGGTCGTGATGGGTCTGACCGTAGCTCCACTCGTAGCGAACAACACCGTCAGCGAAGTCGAGCGGTTCTATCAGTCCGGATTCGTTGAGCAGTTTTAATGTTCGGTAAACGGTTGCCTGGCCGATTGAGGAGTCTCTTTTCTTTACATTGGCATATAATTCTTCAGAAGAGAGATGGCCATCCTGCTTGAGGAACGTGTCAAGAATGAGCCGTCTTTGCGGTGTCACTTTGAGATTCTTGTCAGCCAGGTAGTCTGCGAATAGTTCTTGAGGATTCTTCATATTCTTGCGTGGTTAGTTTTTGTACAAAGCCGTTCATTTTCCAATACGATATGGATGAAGCCATGTCAAAGAGGTAAAGTGAATTCATGTTTCATTGCTCCTTGACATTTCCCAACTTGATTTCTACAACGTTTCACTCACTTCACAGGCACTGCTTGTGAGGCACCATACGGAGAGGTGGCAGAGCTCGGTTTAATGCGCTGGTCTTGAAAACCAGAGGCGGGGTGACTCGTCCGGGGGTTCGAATCCCTCCCTCTCCGCCAGAATTCAATACAGAGGTGTCTAGCCTCATCGAAATAGCCCTTGTACTGCAAGGGTTTTTTCGTGTTTGTTGTCTTTTATAGTCTATTGCGATATACTCAAATACAGGCTGATTGTGGTACACCCAGCGGTACACATGTTTTACCTTTGATTGTCTGTGTACCACTTCTTGCTGCCTTGGAGGGCATATGGCTCTGACTGACATAAAGGTGAAGAGGGCGAAAGCTGATAACAAGCGTTACCGGATTGCTGATGGTGATGGATTGTATCTCGACGTTCGAACCTCAGGCAAAAAAGGTTGGCTGTTTCGATATCAACTCAAAGGGAAGCGGAACGCCATATCTCTTGGAGGGTATCCGGCAGTGTCCCTGCAAGACGCCCGTATTGAACGCAATAGGTGTCGCGCACTCCTTGCCAAGGGCATTGATCCAGCAGTTGAAAAGAGAGCGATTCAAGCCGAACAGGATGCAAAGGCAGAAACCTTTGAGGCTGTTGCTCGTGAGTGGATGGAGAAACACACCGCAGATAAGGCACCTGGACACACGCAAACGATAGTATCCCGTCTAGAAGGTGGTGTGTTTCCTTTTATAGGTAAACGTCCAATTTCAGAACTGGACGCGGGAGATATGTTAGCTATCGTCAGGCGGATTGAAAAACGTGGGGCGATTGAGGTTGCACGGCGTACTCGTGGAATATGTTCCCAAGTCTTTCGATATGCAATCAGTACGGGGAGAGCCTTACGTGATCCTGCTGCCGATGTTCGAGGGGTTCTCCCATCCATCAAGACAAAGCATCATGCCAGCATAACCGACCCAAAAGGTATTGGTGACCTCTTGAGGGCCATAGACTCTTTTTCTGGTACGTTTGTTGTCAAAGCAGCACTTCGATTAGCCCCTTTAGTTTTCGTTCGTCCGGGCGAACTCCGATATGCTGAATGGGCAGAAATCAACCTTGAGGCCAAAGAATGGAAAATCCCAGCCGAGAAGATGAAAAAGCGGCGTCCGCACATTGTGCCGTTGTCCCATCAGGCTGCGGAAGTCTTGCAGGAGACAAGACAGGTAACGAGCTTGAGCAAATATGTATTTCCTTCGATTCGAACCAATTCTCGGCCTATTTCTGAGAATACTGTCAATGTAGCCTTAAGACGATTGGGTTACTCTAAAGAAGAAATGACCTGTCACGGTTTTCGCAGCATGGCAAGTACACGACTGCATGAAATGGGCATTTGGAGCAGTGATGCAATCGAGAGGCAGCTTGCCCACGTCGAGGGCAACAGTGTACGGGCAGCATATAACTATGCGGAACATTTACCGGAGCGTGTGAGGATGATGCAGTTTTGGGCTGATTATTTGGACAATCTCAAGGTGGGTAAGAACGAACTGCCGAAGGAGATGTAGCCGTGGAAAGAATCGAAGCAATTTCATCAGAGGGTTTAGCTGAAGCCATCTGTGGGGGAAATTTGGGGTGGCCAAAATATATAATGATTGTAGGGATGATCCGAAAGGGGCTCCAGCCATACGTTTTGTCTAACTGGTTGGATAAAAATCGAACTCTATGTATGGCAGAACAAGTCAAGCCAGCTTTGTTGGCAGGTGTAAACACAACTTTTCGTGACAGGTTTGGCAATCAATTTTCCCCCTTCTTCCAAACGCCCGAACAAGCAAAATCTAGATCTGATGCATACGTAAGTTTTTCTTTCAATGGATTGGAAGTAGCGTGGAGAAAGGTTGTCTTTAATCGCCAGAATGTAGAAGAATTTCTTGGATCAATCACAGGCAAAGACAAAAGAGCCGAGTTTATTTCGAGCGAATTGGCCAGGGCCAAGGAAGAA
>DONH01000099.1 GCA_003509235.1 Planctomycetaceae bacterium | reverse complement strand
TCATGACTTCATCAAATACTAGCACCGTTCCATGTTTTTCAGTAAGCGCCCGAGCGGTTTGGAGAAATTCAAGTGAGGGCTTAACAAGCCCCATATTGCCGACTACCGGTTCCATGAGCAGGGCTGCAACCGTATCGCCTCGCTTCTCAAAGATTTCAACTAGAGCTGCGGTGTCATTGTATTCGAGAACAAGTGTGTCTTTTGCTGTCCCCGCTGTGACACCGGGGGAATCCGGAATCCCAAGTGTTGCTGCTGCTGATCCCGCAGCTACCAGTAGACTATCAGCGTGCCCATGGTAATTGCCAGCAAATTTTATAATAACCTCGCGACCAGTCGCACCGCGAGCAAGTCGAACGGCACTCATAGCTGCCTCAGTCCCAGAACTCACCATCCGGACTTTTTCAATACTGGGAACCGCCTCAATTATCTGCTCGGCAAGGCCGCTTTCCGCCTCTGTTGGAGCACCGTAGCTCGTGCCACAAGAGAGCGCTTTTTCAATGGCCGCAACGACTCGTGGATGGCGGTGACCAAGAATCATTGGCCCCCACGAGCCGATGTAATCAAGGTACATGTGACCATCGATATCGGTAAGATAAGCCCCTTGGCCTGCCTGAAAAAATATCGGGTCGCCACCGACAGCTCCGAATGCTCGTGCGGGAGAATTGACTCCACCTGGAATAAGTTGCTGAGCGCGTGTAAAGGCCTTATGGCTGAGCGCACGAGTGTCGGTCATTCTTGCTGTCCTTGGGTAATCGAATTGTCTGTTTTGGCAGTATCAATCGTCTTTAAGAGATCCTTTGCAGCGGTGACAATCTCAGTGGTATGAGGACGATCACCATATGTTTCAATAACGCTCTGTAAGAGAAGCCTGCTTTGACCGATTCCTCGCTGTGCAGTTTCCGGGTCTAATGATTCAATTGCTTCGACATATTGCTGTGAGGCTTCATCCAGAACATTCTCGGCCCGCTCCAGATCCTCCACCCTCTCTTTTAACGCAGTCTGCTCGAGTCGCGTAATCTGCCTTTCAATAAGGCTTAACCACGTTTGCTTATCTTCGGCAGTAAAATCTTCAGTCGAAAGGTAGCGATGCTTCGCATAGACTGTTCGAACTGCCTGCATTGCCAACAGAGCGGCTGATGGACTCTCTGGTTCACGAGCTAGTGCAGCCCTGTAATCACGCTCTATTGCCGGGACGTCGCGCGACCCGAGTACTCTTCGACGCATTTTTGCCTCAAGGATATTAACACGAAGTTGCTGTTGCAGCGACCCGACAACAGCAGCTCGTTCATCACCGGGATAACGAGTCAAAAATTGATCAATCTCCAGACGGATACGTCTCAGATCAGGCTGTGCCTTTTGAGTTTCTAAGGTGATTGTCTGAAACAACTCATCAGCAGTCTGCGGACGAATAATCCAATATGCGATTCCAATAACGAGTAGTACTGTGACAGCTGTTACCAGCGTATCAATACGAATCCGCTGCCAACGGTGCCGGAGATTTTTCTGATGAGCCGCTCGGTCGAATTCCTCAACCGTCACAAACCTCCTGGCCGGTTGGGTATCGACGACGGTGGAGTTAGGGTCCTCATTAACGTCGGACGCTGTGCGATTGTTTGCACTACTTACAGCCTGTTTTGTCGGCCGCCGTTCAAGCGGGAGATAGCTACCAGGTGCCGATGGTACGTCTGCAGGCTGTTCGATATTCTGTTCAGCAGAAGGGGTCGCTTTAGGTGGTTCAGGGGCGAGCCGAGGAAGTTCAGTTGTTGCATCAAGGCCATTTTCCAAAGCGTTCGATGAAACGTGGTGAGTCCCTTCTTTTGTCTCTGCTAACAAATCAATTGAAGAGGGGCTCGCCTGGGGTGTTTTGTTTTCAGGTGTGACTTTCGTAAGTGAGGATGATCGATCATGGTTTGTCGGCGCGGTAGATTCTGCCTCACTTGTAATTATGAGGGAGGGAGGGCCATCAGCATTGCTGTCTTGTAATGGTTCTTTCAACTTCGTGAGTAGGTCCCTAATTGCAGTCAAGCGTCGTCCGACAGCTAGTGCACTTGCTGGCCGCTTGGCAGGATCTTTAGCTAGAAGTCCATCGATAAGGCCGTCAAGTTCTTCAGGGATATCATGATAAAAACTACTTACCCGTGGTGGAGCCTCACGAAGTTGTTTGGTTATGATTTCTGTCAATTGTGATCCTCGGAAAGGAGGCTTCCCGGCGATCATGGTGAACATGACTAACCCAAGCGTGTACAGGTCTGCACGAGCATCGAGGGGCTTGCCGGCTGCCTGCTCGGGTGCCATAAATTCGGCAGTACCAACGATACTCCCATGAGCTGTTTGGCTGGTGGCACCAAACAGTTTGGCAATTCCGAAGTCGGCAAGCTTCACCCCTGCGTTGGCTTGATGTGGGTCGTCGGGCACAAGGAGATTCGCGGGCTTCAGATCACGATGGATGATTCCATGATCATGTGCGACTTTGAGGGAACGGGCTATTTCAATCGATAAGCCAACAACTTCTTCCAGAGTAAATATTCTGCCTCCACGAATAATTCGCTCAAGGCTTTGACCGTGGACCAGCTCCATTGCAAAATATGGTTGCCCATCGTCTTCCCCGTAAGCGATAAGCTGGACAATCCCAGGGGAACGAAGTGGTTTGAGTGTTTGTATCTCCGCATCGAAACGTTCTTTGAGCCCAAGATCATCAGCAAGATGGGACGCAAGAACCTTCACGGCAACGTGTTCGCCCGTTTTCTGATGTTCGGCCTCATAGACAGCTCCCATACCGCCTCTCCCAAGACGTTTAATAAGAACATAAGGGCCGAGTTGCTGTGCTTCCATGATTATCTAGTCTATCTTCGTGGCGATTGGTGTAGAACCGGTTGTTCCGTCTTTTGAGACAATACACCATATGGATTCCTCCGATGAGCTGAGAAAAAAGGTACTTCGCATTGAATGGGACAAAAAGATTGCTTCCTGCTACCTCGAACCAGGCAGTCGGCCTCGGCGAATATTGCCGAGACTTCCTGTTTCATCCGCAGCGTGTGTCACCAGAGACATTCAGCCTGATTGAACGTTTCCATATTGATAGTGTTGGCTGCGGAATCTCGGCTATTCATCATCGGGCTAACGCGTGCACCGTGCTACGTAGCGAAGCCCTTCGAACACGTCCAAGCGCACAGCAGGTTGGTGGCATCTGTTTTGGCGAGGAAACCCCTGTCGAGACAGCACGAAGTGTGGCTGCAAATGTCTCGGCCGTGCGCGAGTGGGATTCGAACGGAACAAATTTTGGCTTCGATAAAAATACTGGGCGGATAGCCGGTGA
>DONH01000341.1 GCA_003509235.1 Planctomycetaceae bacterium | reverse complement strand
ATGAAGGCATGCATGGTCGCACAAACGATTAGTTGTGGTCATTACTCGCAGAAAGTGACACACACACAAGTTCCTTGTCATTCCGCACGAAACAACATCTATTGGCGAAAGCCGGATGAACCCAGACAACTGATCGACCAAAACATTCGTTGGTAGGTTCAAGCACATGCATTCGACCACGTTCTTCGTAGGCATCACGTGTCAGCCGCGCAAGAATGAGGTCACCTGTTTCACTGAACAACCAGACACGGAGTGGGTCATCTGAAACTGGCTGCCGAATTAGAAACGCGGTTCCATGTTTGGCCGGCCTGTCCGTGTCTGATGTGGGAACACTCGTTTCCCATAATCGGTCACCAGATTCAAGGTCGACGGCGGTCAGCATCCCTGTATGGCAATCACATCCATAGATTGTATTTTTCTCGATGTAAGGAGTGCTGTTGGCACAGTATATGGCATTTTTTGGTCCACCTTGCCAGACAACTTTAGCGCCCGGTGAATCCTTAGAAAGTGAATAGAGAGCACCGATCTTTCCAATGCCACTGGCAAAGAGAACCTGGTCGCCGTTCAATTCTCCTAGTTGTGGCACCATAATCGACATGCCGTACATAGGTTTCAGGGGTTCTGACCAGAGTTGATGACCGGTAGCAGGTTCAAGGCTATTGAGGTTATCGGCATCCCAGATAAGAAGTTGCTGCATGCCAGCAGATTCAATGATCGTCGGAGGGCAGTACCCTTGCTCACTTGCAGTAAGAGCTCGCCAACGCTCTGCACCCGACACACGATCAAAGGCGACCGCCACGCTGCCTTCCCCGCCAACAACACATATTACAAGGTCATCCACGATGAGTGGGTGACCGCAGAACCCCCAAATTGGTGTCGAGGCGTCGTAGTCTTTTTTAAAGTCTTTCTCCCACAGGAGTTTGCCGTTCTTGGCATCAAGGCAAAGGAAATTTCCTTCCGATCCAAGTGCATAGACGCGGTTGTCATGCACCGTAGGTGTACATCGTGGACCTGCTGCATACGAGATCGAGTAAGGGCAGTCGTACTCGTGCTTCCAGAGTTCTTTTCCGGTTGTTGTATCAAAACAAAGCACTCGCTCAGTACCAGAGAGAATTGATCGATTGTTTGGATTGTTCTCTAAGGCACCCTCAGTCTTTACATAGTCGGCTACATAAAGGCACTCACCAGTAACGGCAGGGCCAGAGTATCCGCCCCCAATTGGAACTCTCCATAAAATTGGAAGTCCGTTTTCGGGAATACGCTCTATGATCCCCTGCTCATGCCAAACACCATTACGATTTGGTCCTTGCCATTGTGGCCAGTCATCACCCCTGACACCCGTGTTATATGGCAATGCCGAAAGGGCAGTGGCGAGAGCAATAAACATGAGAAGTTTTTTCATAATGGTATCTTTCTCTACTCGAGCGAGACCTGATTGCAGGACTACGGTGTAGCCTCTGCTGTGGGCAGGTCTACAGAAACATCAATTTCATTGGGACGCCAGTCTAGCAGTTCTATCTCAGCAGTTCTTCTTCCACGAAATTCATTGATCTTTGGCTTGAAGGCGATGTTAAAAGGCTCGCCCGGTGGTGGAAGGTGAGGAATCCACTCGGCACCACCGAAAGCGACTGCTCGAATCTGGACTCCATTTTGAACAAGCTTGACCGACATATGTTTATCACCATTGCCCATGGTTCGTGGTGGCTCTGCACAGGCGACTCCAGACGCGCACAAATAGGGGCGTTTGTTTCCTTGACCGAAGGGGGCGAGGCGTTCGAGTTCGCCGATGCTTTGAAGCGTGACACCTGCCAGAGTTGTTTCACCATCAAGTTGTATCTGGGCTTGTCGTAGTTCGTTCGGCATTTGCTTTGTGACTTCCGCAAGAAACGCTTCTCGGAAGGCATCAATCTTTCCGTCTTCGATGCGAAGACCCGCTGCTGCGGCATGTCCACCACAAGTAAGTAAGAGTTCCCGGCATGCTTGCAGGGCCGCATGGACATCAAAACCAGGAACACTACGAACACTTCCAATCGCTGGTTTTGCAAGTAGCTCATCGCGAGCCAGCATTACCACAGGACGATGCCATCGTTCAGCAAGTCTTCCTGCAATAATTCCAATAACACCAGCGTGCCACCCACGGCCTGCAAGAACAAGTGCAGGATCATTTTCTGGATGGAACTTTTCTTTTGCCTGTTTTGTTGCCGAAAGCTGAATGCTTCGCTCTTCGGTCTCACGTTGTCCGTTTAATTCATGAAGATAGTTTGCCAGTGTCGTCGCACGGTCTTGGTCTGAAGTTGTTAGTAACTCAATACCGCACCCGGCCTGACCAAGGCGACCAGCAGCATTGAGTCGGGGGGCAAATCGAAAAGCGATATCTTCACTATCAAGAGAAGACTTTTCACTGAGTTTGGCAAGTTCAAGAAGTCGCGTAACGCCAGGCCCACCCTTTTCACGCAGGCACTTCAGGCCATACTTTACATACACCCTATTTTCATCAAGCAGTGGGACAACGTCGGCAACCGTACCAACCGCAGCGAGCCCTACGCACTGAAGCAGCATTTCTCGTAGTCGCGGAGTCACCTGCTTTGCTCCACATGATCGTGTGGCAATAGCCCATGCAAGTTTGAAAGCAACACCGGCCCCACAAAGGTCCCCGAATGGGTATTCTGATCCAGGGAGTCGAGGGTGGACCAGAACATCTGCCGCAGGAAGGCGATCAGCAAAGTTGTGATGATCCGTGATAATTAATTCGAGGCCAATTTCACGTGCCACGTCAGCTTCAGCAACACTGGCAATCCCACAGTCGACGGTCACAACGAGTTCTGCGCCGTCTTGTTTCAATCGTCGTAAAGCATCTGAATTGAGGCCATAGCCTTCTTCAAATCTGTCTGGCACATACCAGTGTGGTTCAACATGAATTGCTTCAAGGCAATGGCATAGAATTGCCGTCGATGACATGCCGTCTGCATCGTAATCACCATAGATAACAATCTTTCGTCCAGCTTTTGCAGCAGCAAGAATACGGTCGGCGGCCTCTGCGATACCAAAAAGTTCTTCAGGTTCACGTAGATTAGCCATTGAGGCATCAAGAAAGCCACGGACCTGCTTTGGATCCGTGACACCTCGTGCGGCTAATAAGCGTGCAAGAATAGGGGATATTCCTGCAGACTTTTCTAGCGATGCAACCGTGGTCGGGTCGTGTGGTGCGATGTTCCAGCGTTTTGGCACGGTAGCCTCCTTGGCCAATAGCATTTCAGAAATAGATATTTTCCCAGTATAGCCGCTTCTTCACTAAACGTCGGTTATAGTGGCATGATCAGAAACTAGTGACACAACGATTGCTTTTTGAATCTCATTTTTCGAGATATCGCGATGTCCTCAATTATTTTAAATTCTGGGAAAGGTAAAGAACTTTCTCGCAGGCGAACAAAGCCACCTCGTGAGGAGTTAGGCAGAGGAGTGAATCTCTGTGAATACTGTACTGCGAAATGTTGTAGATACTTCACATTCCCATTAGAGAAGCCGACAACCAGGCAAGAATTTGATGCCTTGCGTTGGTCTTTGCTCCATGAGCACGCCACCGCTTTTACTGAAGATGGAGAATGGTATATCTGCGTGCATACAGTCTGTAAGCACCTTCAGGAAGATAGTCGTTGCGGAATCTATAATTCTCGCCCATTGATCTGTCGTGAGTATACGACTGAACATTGTGAATATGAGGATGAATGGGTGTATGACCAATATTTTGAAACCCCTGAGCAGGTCGTTGAATACATGGAGGCAGTGCTTGGGCCAGGTGGTAAAGACATTGGTGATGGTAAAAAAAAGAAATATCGCCAACGATCTGTTCGAAGTCCAAAGCCGGCATTGTTACAAATTCTCTAAATCATCGTATGCTCATATAAAATAGTTGTTGTGCATACAGTTACGAGATTATTTTGNNNNTGCATACAGTCTGTAAGCACCTTCGGGAAGATAATCGTTGTGGCATCTATAATTCTCGCCCATCAATCTGTCGTGAATACACGACTGACCATTGCGAATATGAAGATGAGTGGGTGTATGACCAATAT
>DONH01000479.1 GCA_003509235.1 Planctomycetaceae bacterium | reverse complement strand
CTGAACCTGAAGATGATGAGGTAACCATTAGCCCCGACGAGTATCGGAAAGATCTTTTCTGTGCCAGCGGGCCGGGTGGTCAGCATGTGAATAAAACAACATCTGCGGTGCGTCTCACACATTTGGAGACGGGCATCGTAGTGCAGTGCCAGGATGAAAAGAGCCAGCATAAGAACTTTGCGAAAGCTCTACGGGTTCTGAAGACACGAATCTATGAGCGGCAGCGACAAATTGAGCATGATAAACGTGCGAGTGAGCGTAAGGATCTGGTTGGTTCTGGTGACCGCAGTCAACGGATAAGAACCTACAATTTCCCCCAAAATCGGGTGACTGATCACAGATTGAATCAGAATTTCAACCTCGATCAGATCCTTGCTGGACGGTTAAATCTTTTGCTGGATGCAATGGCAGAGCGAGTCCATCAGGAACGGCGGAGTGGTGCGGTGGCTCGTTAACAGGAAAAGGCTTTTTGAGCCGGTTACCTTTTTTCGATAAGACGTGATGAACGCATGGCAGATAATTCACCGAGTAACAGTGGGGACGACGGAAATGTCTGGACTGTTGGCCGACTGTTGACTTGGACGACCGAGTGGCTTGGAACACGTGGCAGTGATTCACCGCGACTTGATGCTGAAGTGCTGCTTGCCTTTGTACGAAACTGTCAGCGAATTCTCCTCTATACAGCGTTTGATGAAGTTGTTGATGCAGAACAACGACAAAAATTCAGAGAGCTTGTGCGTCGCCGTGGCCAGGGTGAGCCTGTAGCCTATCTTGTTGGAACAAAGGAATTTTTCTCAATGTCACTGAAGGTGACACCAGCGACATTAATTCCGAGGCCGGAAACAGAAGGGCTCGTGGTTCGAGCTCTTGATGTTTGGAGGCAGGAGTTTTCCGGCAAATCTGGCATGCGTGTGCTTGATGTTGGTACGGGCTCGGGTGCACTTGCGATCGCACTTGCCACTCACATGAAGGATGCCAGCATTACAGCGACAGACGTCTCACAAGCGGCACTCGATATCGCGTCTGCTAATGTGAGCAAGCACGCTCTCGATAGAAGAATAAGGCTATTCCAATCGAATGTGCTCGACCATCCAGATCTGGCAGGGTCCTGGGATATGATTGTGAGTAATCCACCATATATTCGTGAAGATGAGTTTGATGGCCTGCCTGATGACGTTCGGCTGTACGAACCTCGAGAGGCTCTGGTGGGGGGCGTGACAGGATGTGAAATAGTACAACGACTAGTGCAGCAGGCATCAGCTAGCTTGGCGTCCGGTGGATGGTTGTTTATTGAAATAGGCCCTTCCACAGTTTTGGCAGCTGAAAGAAGTATCTCTGAGACGTCCGAGTTGGTCGGAGAACCAACATTGAAGGATGCTTCAGGATTGGCCCGTATCGTGCAGGCCCGGGCGTTGTAAGTGTGTTGCCCCTCATTGGGCCAACTCTCGCTTTCTTTTGTAAGCGACGGCAGGAGCGTCTTCCGGCACGCGTAAAGACACCGCGGTTCTGCATTCACAACGGTAGATAATGTGTTTGATGTTAGTCGGACATGTCAGGCTTTTCGCTTCAAGAAAAGCGATGTTGCACTCAGAGAACTCATTCCATCAGTTCCCTTGATGGTGTCGGTGGTAATTTTTCTGGGCCTCGGTGCTGCAGGTGGAACGCTCATAAGTAGCTGCCCATGGTTTGGTGGGTTGTGGGTTGTATTGCTTGTTGTTGTATCTGGAGGATGTGTTGTTCTGTCGTCGCAGTTGCTTCGGGTGAAAAACCATACCGTGGTTATGCGGCGCGTTGCATGGTGGGCTCTTTTGGTCGGTATTGGGTTCGGTATGTGTTGCTGGGCTTGGTGTTGCGCAAGGTTATTTCCAAGGAATGAATTAGCTTGGAGTCTGACAGAGTCTTCACTTCCAGTCATAGTTCAAGGGAGTGTAATAGAAGCTCCGGAACGGATGAGAAATGCGGAAGGAATCCTTGACACCGGTCGTTTTAGAAACACGTCGGTCTGGGTCCTGGAGTTGAGTGCTGCCAGGAATTTCAAGCACTGGGTGCCGGTCTCGGGCCGAGCACGTGTTTTTGTCGAAGGTGAGCTTCAGCCGCTATCTGTTGGAACTCACGTTCGCGTCTATGGACGGGCGATGAGACCCTCAACGCCAAATAATTCGGGTGAATTTGACTTGTGTCAGTTTTCACGAGAAAGCAGAGTATTGACGGTCATACGGGTACGTGGTTGGTCGTCGATTATTGTATGCCCCGATGGTGTCACGCTTTCTATAGCGAGCTATATCGATTGGTTGCGGCAGTTGTGTCGCAATCGAATTCATGCGATCGTGCCCGTCCAGAGTCAACCGCTTGCTGACTCGTTACTTCTTGGTCTACGACGCGCCTTGCCCGAACAAACGACTCGTTTGTTTGCAGACACAGGATGTGTTCATGTTCTTGCAATTTCAGGCTTGCACGTCGGGCTTGCAGCGACTGCCATTTTCCATGTGCTCCGCTTCTTTGGGTGTCCTTTCCGAACAAACTGGCTCGTTGTTGCGTGTGTTATTTCAATCTATGCCGGGCTCACGGGTGCTGCTCTTCCTGTGTTGCGTGCAACATTACTTCTGTGGGTCGCATGTGCTGGGGTCTGGATGAAGAGGCACGTCGCAGGGATTCACGCACTTGCAGTCGTTGGTGTAATTTTACTTGTGTGGAATCCTGTTTCGATTCTTGCTACCGGGACACAACTTTCTTTCCTTGCGACTGCAGTATTGATATCTCTTGGGGCGTTGTTTCGAGAACGAACAATGCTGCGAGACCCGATTCAAAGTTTAATCGAAAAGAATCGAGGTTTTTTAAGAAATACGGTACATCGATACTCTCGTAGTCTTTGGTGGGGCGTTCTCTTAAGTTTTTCGGTATGGGCTGTATCTGTCCCTCTGGTGGCTTCTGAGTTCCATCGATTTGTTCCAGTTGCTGTTGGGGCAAATCTGCTCATTGGGTTCCTTCTCCCCTTGGCTATGGCTGCAGGGTTTGCCTGTGTCGTAACAGTAGGACTACCTATTTCAATGTGTGAGCCTTTGGGTGTGCTCGCGGGGTTCTTGTTCAAAAGTCTTATGCGCATCGTCACGTGGGTAGCGAGTTTTAGTGGAAGTACATTCCGTGTTCTGGCGTTACCTACTTGGTGGCTTGTCATCTGGTATGTCGTCGTCACGCTGCTACTTTTGCACCTGTGTGACCACTCAAAAAAGATGAAGAAGGCACCGAAACGTTGGTGTGAAGGCCTGTATAATGAATTTGAGTGGTCGGCATTGAGATTAAAAATGTACGTGTTCGGGGTCATTCTGCTTGGCCTTATCGTGTTGGGGTTAGGTCTGCAATGGATGCCAAAAGCTGCTCAAAAAGAAAGTCGAATGACCATTGCAGCAATGGGCCACGGCTGTGGAATAGTTTTGAAGTCCCAGGAAGGACGCTGCCTCGTTTACGATGCGGGAAGGTTCGGTGCGTCGGGATCAGCTCTACGGTCATTAAGAGCAACACTGTTCAGCGAGCGAATTCATACGATTGACTATCTTGTCCTCTCGCACGCCGATACAGATCATTTTAATGCCGTGCCTGGTTTGCTCGAAGAATTTTGTGTCAAGCAGGTAATTGTTTCACCACAATTTATGGCGAGTCCCTCTCGGTCTGTAGCTGAAATTAAAAGGCTACTTGTTAGACATCAGGTGACGGTGCGGACCGTTCTGAGTGGAGATGTTATTTCTGTTGGTCAATCATGCGTCGCACGAGTGTTGCACCCACAGCGAGGTTCCAAAGGAAGCGAGGTCAGTGATAATGAAAACAGCATTGTTCTTGACGTCGCGATTGAATCAAAGCGAATATTATTGACTGGGGATATCGAAGGCGACTCCTTGCGCGTACTGCTATGCTCTGGTTTGCCAGTTTGTGACGTACTCATTGCACCACATCATGGAAGTAAAACGGGGCTGCCGCGTGAAATTGCATCAGAAGTGCGGCCAAGTGTGATCATTGTTAGTGGGTCTGGCGGCCGCGACTGGTCTTTTGTCTGTAGGCAATTCCATCAAGGATGGAGTGGCTTACAGACAGTGTTGAGAACGGCTGGCGACCTGCCGCTAAATCGTGGCGCTGTGTTAATTAGGATGTCCGATGACAGGATGGCCGTACAGCAGTTCAGTCCTACAGGATGGCGCAGAATTTTGTAGACAAGAAAACTCTTTTTTCCTATTAATTTTGCTTCCATCCGAATGGGTATTCAAGTGCGCTAATAAGAGGATTAGACAATGAGGTGTCAGCCTCGCTTCCTATGGTCCTGACAAGATCAAAAGTCAGAAGTCCACCAAGGAGCAGCAGTAACGCGCAGCAGATCAAGCCTGTCACCTGCCAACCGTTGAATTTTGCATCGTCGTGAATGTAACCATAGGAACTCGAGAGCATATCCGAACCGGCTGTGAGTTGGTTTGCGTCCGTCCCTACTTCCTCACCAAAGAAGCTTGAGTCACCCGGTCCGGCTGATTTATCGAACATCGAATCACCCGCCTGAGAAGAAGCGAGGTCAGCTGATTGACTGGGGTCATCCGTTGAGGAACCCTCTGCATCAAGGTCAAACTCATTCGCAGTGCCCAGCATGGTTGCGGCATCAGGGTCATCCTCAACGTCATTGAGGAATTCTCCTAAATCGACGTCCCATGCCTGGATTTTCCCATCCTCAAGGGAGAGGCCCCCTTCCATTTTGACGTCTGAAATAGCGCTGCCAACGTCAGAACCTCCGCCTGTGAGGTCGGAATCAATAATGCCGCTTTGGTCGTTATCTTCAATAATGCCACTCGTATCGTTCGCCTCTAGAGATCCACTGTCTTGTACAACAATGCTCCCGGACTCATCAGTTTCAAATACGGCGGATGCTAAACCTTCATCGATAAAAATGTCACTTGCAACGATACTTTCAATGTCACCAGCCAGGGAATCACCAAGTATGAGACTCTGCGCAGGTTCTTCAGTTCCAGCTGAATCCGCGAGTCCAACATCGCTTAGATCAACATCGATCCCGCTGATTTCAATTTCTTCACCGAGCACCACGCTTTTGGCGTTTTCAATGTCTTGGTTTTGTGGTGAAGCATTCTCTGCTTTTGACTCTGATAATTCCTCGTTAGTCCCGAGCAGTGTGGCAGGAACATCAACGTCTGATCCATCAAGGTCGCCGCCGATCAGTAATGATGCTTCTGCATCTTGAGTCGGTAGAATACCAGTTGCTTCAATCGCTCCATCATCAATACTTCTGCTGTCAGCAAGTGAAAGACCAGACTCAAGTTCAAGGTCTCCGAGTCCAATCTCGGAGCTAGGCTTTTCTTCAGGGACGTTTGGAGTGTTGTCGCCATCTATTTGCTGCAGATTTTTCTCCTGAGATGAAGACTCATCATGAGAAAGATCGAGTTCTAATCCATTTAGTGAAATGTCGCTCTCTGGTGTTTCCGGTGCCGTCGCATTTGTCCCACCGCTCTCTTGTTTTTCTTCGAGGTAACGGTCGAGTTCTTCATGTTTAAATTTGAGACCAGACGTGTCCCTGATTGCAAAGAGCTTTCGCTGGTCAACAAGTTGTTTCACTGCATCATCTGAAATATTTAGATGCGCGGCCGCTTCAGCAATGTTTAATAACCCACCAGCCATAAATCAGCCTGCCTTACTTGCTCAAAAACCTATATCCCACTATCACCGAACTCGGCGATCCCATGTATAAAAGTCTACGCAGACGGCTTGGCTCGATCCAGTCAGCGCATTCGTCGCAACCGGCACGAATGCCTGATTTCCGCTCCAAGGGAGGATTCGAGAGGATTTTGAGTACAACGCGAGAACGAGTGAGCGGGACAAGACGGGGAATAGAGCCAATGTCACTTCTTTTGTTGTGGCGTAGGAGGGATTATCTTGATTGTACCGCTTGGAGGCTTGGAGGTTGAGCCGATGCTTAGCATCTTTTTGATAGCAGCCGGTTTCGGGTCTTCGGCGTTAAAGTCTTCAAGTTGGAGATCGTATCCAAGTGCGCGGGTGCTCCGAAGTGAAACTTCGCCACTTATCGTTTCGATGTGATAGACGGCAAGTACTTGTCTTTCTGGGTCGATAACAAGGAGCATTTGTCGACCAGAATCAATCGGTGATGTCGAAACAAACAGGCCCTTCATGTCTTCCGCCAAGGCGGCGGACGTTGAAAAGCACAACACCGTTAAGGCCACTCCGATAAAGTGGCAATTTTGACATTTGGAGTTCATAGTTTGTGGATCCCGGTGTGCATGGATTGCTACAGTCTGTCTTGTGACATGAATTTGAGG
>DONH01000407.1 GCA_003509235.1 Planctomycetaceae bacterium | reverse complement strand
GGTAAAAAAGAGACCACTCAAAGGAAAAAAACTGGAGGAAACACTCGCTGGGAAACCCCTTCAATCCCCACTTGATGAGTACGTGTCGCAATCAGCAGAAAATCGACTACTGATCGTAAACATTGAGAGTGTACCGGCACTGGACGCACTTGAAAGTATTCTCAACGTTTCTGACCTCGATGGTGTTTTAATTGGTCCTCATGACCTTACCTGCAGCCTTGCGATACCAGAACAATATGATCACCCAATTTTTCTTGATGCATGTGAGTCTATTTTCAAAATGGCGCGGAAACACGGTGTTGGTGCAGGCATTCATTTCTGGGGTGATGTTGAACAGCAAATCAAGTTTCTTCATCGTGGTGCCAACATGCTTATCCATAGCGCAGATATAAGTCTATTCCAAAAGCATCTGCGAGCTGAACTTGTGGCAATAAAATCTGCATCGGGTATTCAAACTAATGATACGTCTAAACCAACAACAGTAATCTAGATGTTCACGAAAGATTTTATTTATGCATCGACTGACAACACTCCTATTTGCATTCACAGTAATACTGTCGCTCTGTCGTCAGAGCTATGGTCAACCGCAGAACATAGTCTTATTTCTCATCGATGACCTCGGATGGATGGACCTCGGTTGCCAGGGTAGCACGTATTACCAAACACCGAACATTGACAAACTTGCTGCTGAAGGAGTCCGGTTCACTGATGCATATGCCGCATGCGCTGTCTGCTCACCGACGCGGGCATCAATTCTTACAGGAAAATATCCCGCCCGACTCTTGCTAACAGACTGGCTACCATCAGGCCGATGGGAGCCATCTTCAAAACTGATTGAGGGGCGTAAAATCCGAGGACTCCCACTTGAAGAGCGCACCCTCGCTGAAGCATTACGAGATGCTGGCTATCGGACAATCCACATTGGCAAGTGGCACCTCGGGAGTGAGCCCTTCTGCCTACCGCAACATCATGGGTTTGATATCAACATTGCAGGGAACGCGCATGGTGCACCCGGGCAGTATTTCTTCCCCTATCAGGGTGACTGGTCCATTCCCACGACACCGCTGAGGGCTACGTGGAACGTTCTACCTAACGGAAAACCCGGTGAGTACCTGACCTCACGACTGACTGATGAAGCCGTCAATATCATCAAAAAATCAGACGACACGCCGTTCTTTCTTTACTTCCCACACTATGGTGTCCATACGCCACTTGAGGCACCAGAAGAACTGACCAAACAATACGAACGGACACCACAACACCAGCAGCAAGGAAAACCAGTATATGCTGCGATGGTAGAGAGTATCGATCAGAGTGTTGGCCGAGTTCTTGATGCCTTGAAGTCTGCTGGAAAAACGAAAGACACGGTGATCATCTTCACTTCCGACAATGGGGGCTTTTACAAGGCAACGAGCAACGCTCCTCTTCGCGCAAACAAGGGTGCATACTATGAGGGCGGTATACGTGTTCCACTCATCATAAAATGGCCGGGGCTTTCCCAACCTGGCCGAGTCATCCATGAGCCAGTCATTACCAATGACCTCTACCCAACTTGCCTTGCTGCTGCAGGTCTTTCGATGACACCACATCAGCATATGGACGGTGAGAACCTTACTCCACTTCTTCACAAAACAGAAACTCTTTCACGAGATTCCCTATTCTGGCATTTCCCCCATTACAACAAACACCCATCAAGCCATCCCTCGAGTGTTATTCGCAAGGGCCACTGGAAACTTATTGAATCTTTTGATCCCGCAACGGTTGAACTTTACAACCTGGCGGAAGATCTTGGTGAAACGTGTGATCTTGCTGGAGTTGAAATGAAACGACGAGACTCACTTCTTCGTGAACTAAAAGCGTGGCGTCAAACGGTTGGTGCAGAGCAAATGGCACCAAATCCAGACTTCAAATCTGAGTAAGACAAAATGCAACGAGCCTCCATCTTTCACATCATCAGAAATTCCACCACCTTCTTTTGTTTCCTATCAGAGTTTAGAAAACGATCAGGGAACCCCTACAGAAACATAAAACTGGCTTGAGATGTTTGAGTTCTCAATCGCCTATTCACCAGCCTCTTGAACGTCCTCAAAAAACTTTTTTACGGGATGCTCTTTTAGTATTGCGTTTGTTTTTATTGAGATGACTCAATTGGTATCAGAATTTTTTTGTAGTAGGTATGGTTCTGCGTTTATCTTCGGCAGGAAACTTGCCAGTCGCTTCTTGGTAACCGTATAGCGTTCGTCCGATGCGAGATTCGTCCATTCATGGGGGTCATTATTGTGGTCATACAATTCTTCGCTGCCATCCGCATACTGTATGTAGCGATGGTGACGCGAACGCACTGAGTGATTGTTTTTACCTTGTGTCGTAATCGCCATCTGTTTGGTGACTGCATTTGGATGGATGAGCAGGTCGACGAGGCTCTGGCCTTCGAGTTCTTGCGGGGGACTCTTGAGTCCACAAAGTTCAACGAGGGTTGGATACAGGTCAAGCAGACTGACAGCATTCTCACATCTTGTGTTGGGTTTTGTGTGCTCTGGTGAAAAGACGATCAGTGGCACACGCGTTGTATTTTCCCACAATGCAAACTTTTCCCAGTGTTTTTTTTCACCCAAATGGTAGCCATGGTCTCCCCAGAGAATGACGATCGTGTTGTCGGCGAGTGGCCCATCGTCCAGCGCATCGAGAAGTTCTCCGATCATGTCATCCGCGAAGGACAGTGAAGCAAGGTACCCTTGGACAGCTTTTTTCCATTGTTTATTGGCAACAATCCACTCGTGCCATTGGCTTTTTGTCAATTTTTGTGCTGCCTCAGGAAGATCAACAACATCCTGA
>DONH01000213.1:8840-17601 GCA_003509235.1 Planctomycetaceae bacterium | reverse complement strand
GAAATTGGATGTGGCCCGTCAGATGCTGCTGCGCGTGTGGCTGGTCCTAATGAGAAGTCCTCCAAGACTCTGGAGTCATAAATCTTGAGTGTCGTATGAAATTAGAAGACATCTACCACTGGTATACCGCCTCTGGCGCCTTGGTTGCAGAATTGTCGCCAGAGACTGAATTCCAGAGTGTGATGCAAGGCCTTGCATCACTTGGTGGGTTGGTTTGTTTCGATAGTAGTTCGGCAGCATCCGGTAGTCTTGCCTATGGCGTGAACGCTGAGCAGGCTGGTAGTGATCAGGCCCTTGACCGATTTTCTTTCGTGGCGGCAGATCCGATTGAAAGTTTTATAGTACCTTCTGGTGCTAAGCCGGATGATGCCGAATCGATACGAGAGGTCCTACGGCAAATGAAAAGTCGTATAGCGGATCTTTCCTGCCAGACAATTCCGGGTCTCCCTCCTTTTCAGGGTGGTCTGGCAGGAATGTTGTCATTCGACGCCGGCTTAGCTCTCTTGGGCGTTGACTATGAAAAAGGACACCACTCAGCAACCCCTCTCATGCAGTTTGGTATCTACGATGTTGTGTTTGCCTTTGATCACAAGCAGAGAAAGGCTTGGGTTATTTCCCAAGGAGTGCCAGAAAATACACCGGTAAAACGACGAACCCGCAGCAAGGAGCGTTTTGAAAAGCATATGTGTGCGTTCGAAGGAAGCCAAAGTATGTCTTCTGAGGTATTGCTCGTGCCTGCGAATCAGACTGCCTCGCATTCTTTGTATCAACTTCCTGGTAGCAATGGTGTTTTTTCAACTCACTCTCCTTCGGCATACGCAAGCATGGTGCAGTCGGGCATTGATCTGGTTCGTGCGGGTGATATTTTTCAAGTCAATCTCGCACAGCAGTTTTCAGTCGCTGGTTCATGGAATCCACTTGAACTTTACAAAAAGGCTCGTGCTTGTAACCCAGCACCTTTTGCTGGTTACCTCGATTGCGGAAACGCTGCCATTGTCAGTATGTCCCCTGAACGGTTTCTCAAGGTGACACGTGGTTCCGTCTCGATGCATCCCATCAAAGGCACCCGTCGTGTGCTTTCTCGACCAGAAGCAGACCTCTATGCGAGTGCTGATTTGCACTCGAGTGAAAAGGATCGGGCAGAAAATGTGATGATTGTGGATCTGGTGCGGAACGATCTTTCGCGTGTGTGCGAGCCGAAAAGTGTTGTTGTAGAGGCGCTCTGCCGCCTTGAACGATTTCGGTATGTCCAGCACCTAGTGTCGATTGTTTCCGGGCGACTTGTTGCCGGAGCAAACGCGCTTGATGCGATGCTTGCGGCATTTCCGGGTGGAAGCATTACAGGTGCTCCGAAGCACCGGGCTTGTGAGATCATCTGCCAAGTGGAGGCAAATGGTAGAGGGCCGTATTGTGGAACCCTTGGCTATGTCGGCTTCGATGGGAATGCGGACTGGAATATTCTTATCCGCACATTTGTGGTGCGAGAAGACAACATTATGTTCTCAGCAGGTGGTGGTGTGACCGTCGGAAGTGATCCAGCAATGGAATATGCGGAGAGCCTTCATAAAGCAGAGGGGATGTTGTCGGTGTTTGATCCTACTGTTGCGGGGGGCTCGACATGATCGTTGTTCTTGATAATCGAGATAGTTTCGTTTTTAATCTGGCACGATATTTTGTACTTCTTGGAGCACAGGTGAAAGTGTTGCCGAGCCATAACACCGACCTCGAGGAAATACAATCAGCGAAGCCACAAGCACTTGTAATGTCACCTGGTCCGTGCACGCCAAAAGAAGCAGGTGTTTCGATGGCATGTGTCAGGAAGTTTCGGGGAATTATTCCGATATTGGGCGTCTGTTTAGGTCATCAGGTAATCGTTGAAGCTCTTGGTGGAGTTGTTCTCGCGAGCAACGATCCACGGCACGGTCGGATGAGCAGTGTTACGCACGACCCTACGGACATGTTTTCGGGAATTCCTAATCCAATGTCTGCGTGTCGATACCATTCCCTTATTGCCGAAGAACAATCACTGCCACAAGCACTCCAAGTGACGGCACGGACGCAGGATGGTGTAATCATGGCCGTTGAGAATTCACACGAACATCTTTACGGTGTGCAGTTTCATCCCGAGTCAATACTTACACAAGGAGGCTTCCGTCTCCTTGCTAATTTTCTTTCGACAGCTGGAATAGTTGTTGAGAATGGTCTCGCCGACAAACTTGATAGATCGGTTTGGGAGCAGGCTGGATGCGATAGGGTGGCAGTGGATGAAAACGAGACACGAATAGTCACCTTTTAATCCATTCGTGAGCCTGTGGAGCGTTGAGCAGTGCCTGCATTGATGGCATCGCTGCCTTGCAAGCAGGCGAAGGAATAAGTGAGAGTGAATCACTGCCGTCGTGAAACTGTCTAGAACGCACGTTTCAAGTGGCTTTTGCAGTCCCACAGCCTTCTCCTAGTTTTGGCACAGTCTTTGCAACTGTCTCGAAATGTCGCGAAGTATTCAGCACAACGGTGCAGCATGGCGACAGGGTGGGATTCCGTTCCCGCCTTCCTTCCAACTCATCAGTTTAGGCGGAGGCTTACAATGAAATTTATTGGGGATCGATGGCTTTCTAGTCTGCTCGTTGGAGCGGCGTTAACACTTGTGGTAGGAGTCGTGATGACTTATACCGCACCTGTGGCATGTGCACAGGAAGAGGAGGGGTCGGAATCTGCTCAAGCTTCAGAAGAATCTGCCTCCACAGTATCCTCTGAAGGAGATGCAACTGCTGAGGCATTGTCTTCCTATATTGCAGAATCTGATTACACGATCAACACACTGATCATGTTTATTTGTGCGGTCCTTGTTATTTTTATGCAGGCCGGGTTTGCAATGGTTGAGATAGGACTTAATTCCGCGAAGAATGCGGTAAATATCCTTTCTAAAAATGTGATGGATCTCTGTGTAGGGGTTTTACTGTATCTGTTTATCGGCTTTAACCTCATGTATCCTGGAGATGGATGGATTGTTGATGGATGGCTAGGCGGTTTCACACCATTCGTCGTTGCCTCTGATGGCACTGGCTATGGTGATTACAGTTCCTACGCCGACTTTCTGTTTCAGGTGGCTTTCGCAGCGACTGCAGCGACCATCGTCTCAGGTGCTGTTGCCGGACGTATGAAGTTTTCGGCGTATCTCGTCTACAGTGCAATTTTGACTGGTCTGATTTACCCGCTTAGTGGTGCTTGGAAATGGGGTGGCGGATGGTGTGATACGATGGGTTTCCAAGATTTCGCAGGGAGTGTCGTAGTTCACGCAGTCGGAGGCTTTGCCGGTCTTGCTGGTGCGATCTTCCTTGGGCCACGTATTGGCCGCTTTTCTAAGGATGGAAAAAGCTCACCAATACCGGGGCACAACATCTCATTTGCAGCCCTCGGCGTGTTTATTCTCTGGGTCGGCTGGTATGGTTTTAATCCAGGTAGTCAGCTGACGTATGCTGGAGCGGCAAACGCAAATGCGACGACCTATATCGCGCTGACAACAACCTTGGCTGCTGCTGCAGGTGCTGTAGCGGCACTCATCACAGCATGGGGTCTGTTTGGAAAGCCTGATGTCACCATGGCTCTCAATGGTGTGCTCGGTGGCTTGGTAGCGATCACAGCAAACTGTGATCGTGTGTCGCAGGGCGAGTCGCTTATCATCGGTGCTATCGGCGGCATTCTGGTTGTTATGGGTGTTCTGCTTCTTGAGAAGCTGAAGATTGATGACCCAGTTGGTGCCTGGCCTGTTCATGGTCTCTGCGGTGTGTGGGGCGGACTCGCCACAGGTATCTTTGGTGATCTGCCAGATGGAATTGAAACTGTCGGCGCATTCTTTACCGTTCAGTTAATAAGCACGGTTGCTATCTGTGCCTGGGCGTTTGTCACAATGTCTATTGTGTTTGGCGTCTTGAAGGGTATTGGAATGCTTCGGGTGTCACCTGAAGTAGAGCAGTCAGGTCTTGACCTCGAGGAACATGGCCTGCGGGCATACCCCTTGGGTGCCGAACCCTCTTGAGCCCAGAAGGATGCCCCAATGGCCTGGGCGGGCATTCCGCCTTGCTCTCCCAGGCCGGGGTGTTTCCTTGATGGAAACATTTGGTAGGCGGGTGTAATTCATTCATTGCCGTGGATGATCGAACGACCGTCCACGGCAATTTTTTATTTATATCTGGCGGCCTATTTCTGGTTTGTCCGGAAGCCGCCATTTAGATTGATAATCTGCCCAGTGATAAAACTTGCCTGAGGAGAAACGAGCCATCGAACAGCGTCGGCAATGTCTCCAACTTCGCCCCAGCGATTGAGTAGACATTCTCGCACTGCTCGCTCTTGCCACTCCTTGCTGGCTTGGTCACCCCAAGCTGTTTTGATCCAGCCGGGGGCAATGCAGTTTACACGAACATGCGGTGCAAGGGACTTTGCGAGGCTTTTTGTGAAAGCCATGACGGCACCTTTGATTGTCCCAAATAATTCTCCGCTATCACCCTCCATGCCAGTGGCAGCCTGATCCCATCCTGTTGTGACAATGGAACTGCCATCATGCCCCTTGAGTACATTCCCAAGGCCTCTTCCAAGTAAAAGCGTTGATCGGACATCTGTGTCATAGAGAAGCTGGAGTTTGTCTTCGAAAGGCAGTGATGCAGACGACCCGGTTAACGTGTCGGCTCCTGCAATAAGACAGGCAGCACGAAGTGTTGGGCATGTCTTGGTTACGGTATCAATCAGTTCCGCGCAGCCATCAGATGTTGCAATATCTGTAAGGAATACGCCGGCTACACTGCCGTCAGAACGTCTAATTTCATCGGCTACCTGTTGGGCAGCATCTGCATTGCGGCCATGGAGAGCCACTGCTGCTCCAGACTCTGCCAGCCGGAGCGCAACTGCACGCCCAATACCACTGGTACTGCCAGTCACAAGAACGGTCTGTCCAGTCATGCAATTCATTGCTCCTCGCGCTTTTTGTTTTGTCGAGTAGCATCTTCAGGCAGTGCAGTCTTGTGTCGAATAGAGATTTCATAGCAGGCGGCCTCTTCTGCGTTTCGGACAAGAAGATTGCTACCACTGATGCACAGTGTGTTCCAGGTTTGTCCCTCGAGTGCCTCAAGACGTCCAAGTTCAGTAGGTTTTTCGGCTGTCGCTGGTACGGCAACGATTTCTCCCGACTCAGCTTGGATGAGAAGAACATCACCGATACGAAAAAGTTGCCCCTGTCCGTAACGCCCTTGCTTCCACATCCGTGTTCCTGAGGAAAGTTGGACACATTCAAGAATTCCATCGGAAAGACCGTACGCATACCCGTTATGAATGGAAACATTGGTAAATTTGGTCTTAAGGAGATTCGACTGACGCCAAACCGGCTTGATGCTCCAGGCGTTACTAGCATACGCGAGTGAAAAGACCGCAGATCCAATGCCGTACCCTTTTGAAATGAATAGTTTGTTATCTTCAAGAAAATGCGGTTGCGAGCAACTCGCGTCAGAATTTGAATGTCCCGGCCATTCGCATTCCCAGAGTTGATCACCTGTTGAGAGATCGTAGGCAGCTATGTGGCCCTCGTTCACTGTGATTACTCCACTGTGACCATCCAGGCTGAGTATCTGAGGAGATGCGTAGGAAATTTGTTCCGTACCTGCCAGCCACACCTGATTCCCCGTGGTTCGGTCGTAGGCAACAAGAGAAACGTAGGGAGATGTTGTGGGATCACGATTGTCGTCATCAACGTCTCGATTACCCCAGTCTTTCCTTGGGCCGCCAGCGGGGACAATGACTAGCTTGTCTGTGACGAGCGGAGAGCCAGAACGACCCCAAGCGACCGCCGTGACGTGTTTTGCTCGATCAATACCCAGATCAGCAACGATATCTTTTCTCCATAGTACCTTGCCAGTGCTACCTTCGATGGCGTGTAGCCAGCCAGTTGCTCCGGTGGTGTAAACAACCCCGTCGGTAATAGTTGGCGTTGATCGTGGGCCAATTCCACCAAGAACTGTTTCATGCCGCGCTGGAACAGAAACAACCCACTCGGGTTCGCCAGTTGCAAGTGCGTAGGAGGTGATAGATTCGTCCTCCCCTCGCTGCTCCAATGTGACGGCGTGACTACCAAAAGTGGCAAAGCCACTCCAGCCTGCTCCTATGGGACGTTTCCATATGCATCTGGGCGGATTGGCTTCCCAATTCG
The DNA here is from genome assembly GCA_003509235.1 of Planctomycetaceae bacterium. Lineage (GTDB taxonomy): Bacteria > Planctomycetota > Planctomycetia > Pirellulales > UBA1268 > UBA1268. The sequence goes on along the minus strand of DONH01000213.1, from coordinate 11,408 downwards.
TATCGACCTCGATGCCATCAATACTCGTTGTCCCTTCAGGGCCGAGGAAGCAGGGAAAGTCATCAGTTGTTGCCGTCCATCCGGACGACACGTTCTTGTTTGTTGTCTGTTTCGCTATGGTTGCAGCCGAAGGCAAGAGTGAGTCACGTCGGGCCTGCCATCGGAAAGCAAATTGTGGTACGAGGTCCCCGCTTACGCCTTCAATACGAAGAATGGCAAGAGCAAGAAGGACTGAGATCACAAGAAAAGCAGTGACACTCTTTTTTATAAGTGAACGAAATGTACTTTCTCTTAGAAACCATATGAAGAGTGAGACCAAGCCAGTGAAGGTCAGTATGAGAGTGATGATGTTTCGTACGGCTTGATCAATCACATCGCCAGCGAGCACTTCAAGCCAGCCGTATCGAACGAGCGCGATGGCTGAGGCGAGGGATGCCAGAGTCACCCAGATTTTTGCGGGAGGTACAATTTGTTGAGCTCGTGGCGCGGGGTCCCCTTCTGAGGCGGGGAGAGTTGGGGTCATAAGGTTTGGTGTCTCTTGTGAGAGGGTGTGTTCCCGCTGTTCTAAAGGGCGGGAAACGGAGATTTCTGTAACAGATGTTCTACAGGTGTCGGTTCCAGTTGGGCAATATCACGGAACTTTCGTCATAAACGGAATCACTGGAATGCACGCTGTCAAACATCGGTTAGACTTGGGAGCGGTCTATCATTCTATCGCTGTATTTCATGCGAGGTGATACGCAAATTGCGCCCCATTTTTATAACACGTGGCAGGATTAAACCGCTCCGTACGATTTTCTAGAAACTGATTCGTGGTTATGCCCATGGTCGAGCCAATACCAACTATGCCTGATCCGACGACAAAAAAGGTTCCTGCTTCAGGGCAATCAACACTATCCGTACATGCTGGAGAAGCACGGGTGAAGCCAGGCTTTTCGATCACAGATCCAATTTTTGCTTCATCGACATATACGTTTCCGAATACTCAGGCGATTGTTGACTTTCTTGAGCAAGGACAGTCTCGCGAGGAGTACGGGCGATACGGTAATCCGGGTGAGCGAGTTGTCGAAGACAAGTTGGCGGCACTTGATGCTGGTGAAGCCAGCGTGCTTTTCTCGAGTGGTATGGCGGCATTCGTGGGTCTTCTGATGGCTCATGTTGATGCCGGAGACGACATTGTCTTCTTCGATGAGTGCTATCATCGAAGTCGTGAGTTCTGTCGGCGTCACCTGACCCGCTTTGGTGTCGGTTTCCGTGAGGTGCGTACATGTGACTACGATGCGATGGAAGCAGCAATCACGCCGAGAACAAAATTTTTGATTAGTGAGTCTCCCACCAATCCACAATTGAGTGTCGTTGACATTGAGCGATTTGCTGAAATTGGTCGTAGGAATGGAGTGCTGACGTTAATCGATGCAACCTTGTCTACTCCGTATAACGTGAAGCCACTTGAGGCGGGTGTCGATTTTGTACTGCATTCAGCTACAAAATATCTTGGTGGCCATAACGATCTGCTGGCAGGTGCTGTGACCGGTTCTGCCGAATTGCTCGAACCTGTCCGCAACTTGCGGGGCATTATGGGCGGTGTGAATGCTCCACATAATGCGTATTTACTGGAGCGTGGCCTGAAGACGCTTGCTCTTCGTATGGAACGACACAATGCAAATGGACAGGCCGTAGCAGAGTTTCTCGCTGGCCATCCACGAGTGGAACGAGTGCTATATCCAGGCTTAACAGACCATCCATTCCATGCCATCGCCAAGCAGACAATGCGTGGCTACGGCGGACTTGTAACGTTTTTCATTCGTGATGCAGACTGGCGGCAGACAGCCGCTGTTATTGATGCGGTGAAAATTCCTCGCATTGGCCCAAGCCTCGGTGGAGTTGAGTCGCTTATCGAACAACCAATGGTGATGAGTTACTGGAATTACTCACCTGAAGAGCGGGCTGGTTTTCGGATTCCAGACAATATGGTGAGAATGGCCTGCGGTATCGAGGATGCTGACGATCTCATTGCAGATCTGGCTGCAGCCCTCGATGTGGCGGAGTAAGTAATGGAGTTTCGCACACGGGCAATTCATGTAGGGCAGGAAGCCGACCCATCAAATGGTGCCGTGGTTCCACCAATTCATCTGGCAAGCACGTTTGTTCTGCCAACTGCAAACGGTGATGCCCAGTACGACTACGCCCGTACCGGTTCACCGACACGACACGCCTTCGAGGCAGTGATGGCTTCGCTTGATGGTGGCGCCCGCGGGTTGGCTTTCGCTTCAGGCATGGCGGCAACGCACTGTGTGACGATGCTGCTGAAGCCGGGGGATCACCTTGTAACAGGCACGGATATCTACGGAGGAAGTTGGCGGCTTTTTAATAATGTGCTCGCAGAACGGGGCATCTCGGTCACTGCTGTCGATACTACGGATCTTGCCGCGGTTGATGATGCAATGCGTGCGGAGACCCGGATGCTTTGGATTGAGCCGACTGGAAATCCACTGCTATCAGTTACGGATGTTGCCGGGTGTGCTGCAGTCGCTCAGAAAGCAGGTGCTTTGCTTGTCGCCGACAACG
>DONH01000213.1:0-8544 GCA_003509235.1 Planctomycetaceae bacterium | reverse complement strand
GCTTTGCTTGTCGCCGACAACACGCTAGCAACGCCAGTACTTTGTCGGCCTCTGGAGATAGGTGCAGACATTGTGATGCACTCAGCAACCAAATATATCGGTGGGCATAGTGATCTGCTCGGTGGGCTTCTCGTTGCACGTGCCCCGGAAGTTGGTGAAAAGTTGCATTGGATGCAGAATGCGACTGGCGCAGTAATGGGCCCTCTGGAATCCTTTCTTTGTTGTCGCGGTGTGAAGACACTAGAACTTCGTGTTCACGCACAGTCAGCAACGGCACTGCGGCTGGCTTCGTGGTTACGTCAGCAGCCATCGGTGAAGCGAGTCTATTATCCAGGGCTAGATAGCGACCCCGGTCATGCCGTTGCGGCAAAGCAATATCATGGAGGTTTTGGGGCCATGGTAAGTTTTGAGATCGATAGCGACGTGCAGGGTGCCCAGCGCTTTGTTGAATCGACACGGCTGTTCCAGCTTGCGGTAAGCCTTGGGGCTGTTGAGTCTCTGATTGAGGTACCGGCTGTAATGTCGCACGGGGCGTATGCACCGGAGGCTCGTCGTGCAGTTGGAATAACAGATGGGCTGATTAGGCTGTCCGTTGGGCTTGAAGAGGCTGGCGACCTTGAGGAAGACCTGTCTCAAGCAATGGATTCGCTCTCCGCCTTATAACGCTTTGGAACTAGAGATGATAGGCAGTCTGCGTTGAGGGTGTTGTTTTTTACGAAAGTTCTGGCTGTACGGATTCCGATAACTTTTCTGAATGCATCAGCAATCACGATGGCTGCATATGCCATTCGTGAACGCTTATCCAGGAGAGAATCATGCGTCAGAATCCGCTTCAACTTGCCGCACTTGTAGTATGCCTGAACGGCCTGTGTACGAGTTTTGCTTTCGGAGAGAACGAGGCACCATCCGCGAAAAGCCTTCGCTGGACGCCCCATCGAGCAGCCGCTCGACCTCTTGATACAGGCAGTGAGATAGCTGGCGAAGAAAATGTCTCCCCGGCTTCGCCGGCGAAACCTTCAGGCAGTGAGCTTGCTCCTTCATTGTCGAGTGCGGTAACCAAACGCCAGCAGGTTGCAGCGTCGTCACAGGCTGAGAAAACGTTGACCGATCAGCCCGCTCTTCCTGCCACAGTTTCTGTCCCAGACACCATTCCTGATCGCGATGCAAAACCGTCGTTGCAGGTAGTTGCAAAAACCCCTCGTGAAGACTTTGCCCCGCTCCGTAAACAACTCGATCCAGGCCGTATGGTTGAGAATCTCAGTGAGTGGATGGCAGACGCACAGCCTGCAGACTCAGAAGGCACAGTGTCAGCTAATCAAGGTGATGACGGTCCATTTGGACTCGGAATGATGCGAACGCCACAGGGGCACAACGCTGGCCGACCAATTCTCAGTCAGGAACGGCCTGCTGATCTGCAAGTTGTCGCCAAGCAGCGCGAGGGCGGTGGCATGGCCCCCCCGTATACACAACGAATGAAGCAGAGTGCCGTTCGCCCTGAACGATTGGCAATGGATGTTGACAAAGTTCCTTCTGTTATGGCTCGTCGAGCACAGGCAGAGGCAGTGTCACCGCCGCCAGTTTCAAAGAAGTCTGCCAAACCCAAACAGTCGTCGGTCTCACAAGACAATTCCATAAGCAGTGAACCGTATATACCCGGTGATTCAATGATTATCGACGGGCCACCTGGTTCAGGCTTTGAATCATACAGCGAGGGCTCTCCCTCGATGGGAGAGGAGATGTGGATGGGACGGACACCAGCGCAACTTCATGTTGAGTCTTTTTATGATGATCCATATGCCTGTGAAGAAAATTGCAATCCTGTTCCGTGCTGTTTTGATGGCAGATTCTGTCGATGGCTTCACCAGTTCGGTCGCCCGTACTACGGTTGGAAATGGTACCGAGATTTTACTGCCAGTGTTGGTGTGACTGCGTTTGAAAATGAAGTCGATCTTGGGATTAAAGGAAACTTTGGTACGAATGAATATCTAAACTTTGGAATGCCACTTTGGAATGCTTTTGGGCTTGGCTGGCAAATTGGAGCACGGGGTACGCAGACAGGTTTTGGCTCACAGCGAGTTTCTGGTGGCGGTGCGGCGCCTGCGTTAATTGAAGCCCGTAATCAGCAGTTTGTGACGACCGGTTTATACACACGAGCATTTGAAGGCCGTGGTCTACAAGGTGGTGCTGCCTTCGATTACCTTAACAATACCGGATTCGTGGGAACGGCCGATATAAAGCAGATGCGTGGTGAGATCAGCTATGTATGGGGATATCATGAACTCGGTTTTTGGGGGGCATTTAACGCCGGTAAAGGGTTAGGGTTTTTTAATAACAATACTCAGAATACTTTTGAAAATAATACAGTTCATACCTACAACGCGTTTTACCGTGTGCAATTCGGTGATGCGAACGAATGGAAGGTCTGGGGTGGAGCGTCTCATGAAGGCCAGGGGTATATTGGGTCAATCCTTCGAGCGCCAATGACGAGATCATTAGCCCTTGAGGGGACGTTCGCTTATTTAATGCCGGGCGAATCAAAACAAGTGGGACCGATTCGAGGCATTACCACAACCTTTACACCAATGGCATGGAATCTTGGCATTAATCTTGTCTACTATCCACGAGGTCGCTCAAGACGAAGTCTTGCGAGTCCATACCGTCCGCTCTTTGACGTTGCTGATAACGGAACCATGATTACAGGCCTCTAAACTCCTGTTTTCACGGAATCTCAGCAGTACACCGACGTCGGTTTCTCAAAGCAGCTGTTTTTCGGTACCTTTTATGCTGAAAGACAGCAGTTCTGATCACGCCAGCGTGGTTTGTGATCACTGCTTTGTACGAAGGGCCACCTCGGTCCCGACGCTAGCAAAACACAGAGAAACATGACAGAAAATAATGACCCCTGGGCGAATCTTGCAGATACGCTCGGTGCGGCTCCCGGAGGGGAACCACCTCAACAACCACAACGTCGTCCCGCAAAACCTTCCAAGCCAGCCAAGGCTGAGAAACCAGTAAACGAAACTCCTGCCGCCGAAACATCTCAGACTGATTGGGCCGGCGTTGCAGATCAACTTGGTATTCAATCCTCAGCGCCGGCATCGCCGAAGCCCTCCAAAGAGAGGGCATCGAAAGAGGCTGATCGGGCACCGCAGCCCCCACAAGCCGAACGTCTGCCAGTAAATGATGGTTTTGGAGCAGGACTGCTCGATGACGGCGGTGTAGCGCCCCCACCTTCATCGAGACCACCCAGACGGACAAACGATAGGCCAAGACGGTCTTCTCGTCCTGCTCGGTCGGATGATGACGAGCGGCAGTCAACGCCTTCCCGAAACGATCGTAGCCAGGAAAGCAGTGATCAAGCTCGTGATCAAGCAACCGATGAATCGGGCGAGCCAAGGCGTCGCCGTCGAGGGCGACGTGGAGGCCGTGGCCGTGGTCGGCGGAATGATCGCAGCACCCAAGAAGAGGCTCGGGCCGATGATAACGAAGAATTGCCTGGCTACGGCCGGAATCTTGATGGGGAGCGGACTGAACGGCAAGGCTCGGCTGCTGAGACTTCTTCGGACGTTCTTCCACAAAATCAAAGAGAAGATGGATTTGGGCAAAGGCTGAACAGTGATTCTGAAGAACGAACTGCTGAATTAGAATTAGGTCCTCGCTCTGGTAGCAGTCGAGATGACGATCAGGAGGGGTCGCGAACTGATGATCGTCCACCACGCCGTCGGCGTCGTCGCCGTGGCCGTGGCCGTGGTCGGCGGACACGAGATGGTGAAACTATAGGAAATGATGGCCAGCGCTCTCATGAAGAGAGTGGCGAAGAATCAAACGAATTACAGGGTGATCAGCAGACTAGTGAAAAGCCAGTCAATGAACGCGAACTGCGAGGGAATGAAGAATCAGACGGAGAGCCTCGCCGTCGCCGTCGTCGTCGTCGACGGCGAACGTCAGATGAAGAGTCACAAGAAGCCAGTGGTGAGGGTCGTCCAGCCCGAAGGCCTGCATCAGACAACTCAAGTGGGCAACGAAGACCAGCCCGTAGTGGTGGCCGCAGAGGGGAATCCGGGCGTGGAGGTGGTGGCGAAGGTCGCCGTCGGGAAACTTTTTCTCGTGTCGGGTCGAGGCGTGAAGACGACGAACAAGGCTTAGAATCTCTTGGCACAGAAGATGATATAGCTCCTTCAGATCATCGCGATAATGCGAATGAAGATGTGCTTTCCGAAAGTGGACTCGACGGTGTTCGTGATGTGCCGAGTTGGGTAGAGGCAATCGGTATCGTCATTGCCAGCAATATGGATAGCCGCAAACAACCGCCTCAAAGCTAAAATCCCTGTGAATCAGAGTCAGGTTTCGACCATCGGATTTGCAACGACTGCCTTGTTTCAAGGCAGTCACGTCCTCAGCCCTGCATGAAAGTGTGCGGCCGAGGCCCTTTAGGTAAAAAGAGCCTCGCGTTTTCATCGAGAATAGTCCCATGCGACGACTGGTCGCCGGTGCTTTCTTCTGTTTGGCGCAGCATTTGCTTTTGCTTGTTGTTCGTTCTTCCCGAGGAGTTCAGCAGGAAAGTGAGGCCACCGATGAGTCTTTGTGATCAACAACGACGGGCACCAGCCCTCGGATCGAGTCTACCCGTTGATAATCTTATTATTTTGTCACGGGCGGATCCAATTATCTGTGGTCATTCAACAGAGACGCGGAATCTTGCGGAAGCAGCATGCACTCTTGGTATTCGGAATGTTCATGTTGTGAGTTATCCGCTCGACGTCCTTGCGTCGTCTGGGCTGCCACTCAAACCAGAGTGCTCCATTGAAGCGTACTCGTCGGGCATTACGGTAGATCGACCGGCACCCATTGGAGATTATAAGGTGCTGGATGGTCGACTTGGTGCTGCAATCTCTGGACATCTTATTAATCTTCTTGCACAGCTCCCTGGAAAAACAGCCGTTATGGATCTATATCTTGTCCCGCACGGCCAGATGGTGATGCAGGCAGTAGAGTCTTCAGGTCGAAGTGGTATCGCCGCAGCACCTGTGACAATTGGAGAGGCTGTCGGATCCGATATTACCAATGTGGTATCCAATGCGCTTGCTACTGGGCAATCAGGTGCAGCTGCACTTGTGATGCAAAACTACTTGGATCACGATCAGCCAGTGGCAGTTAGTGATTTCACCCGTGAACTGATTGTTGCCTCTGGTGCAAAGGTGGATGAAGTTCTTGGTACAAACTTCGCGCAGCAACTTTCTGAGCGAGTTCGTATTAGTTATCCAGCAATTGACACCTCAGCATATTTGTCACCGTCAATCAGCGAGGCTGAGCAAGCTGCGATTCTATTCAAGCGAGGTCTTGTTCGTGATGGATATGTTTTGTTTCTCAGTCGCCTCACCAAAGCCAAGGGTGTTGATGATCTTATTCATGCATACTGTGCGAGCAATCTGTATCGTCGGATGCCGCTTGTTGTCTGTGGTTCAGGTCCAGATGAAGAGTTCTTTCACACCATTGCAAACAGGGACCCATCAATCCTCTTTTTTAATGACATCGGTGATCTCGAAAAGCTGGCATTAATGTCAGGATGTCACGCATATTCTCTCCCCAGCAAACCTCGCGTCGAATTTACAGAAACATTTGGTATTGCTGTCGCCGAGGCCATGTTGTCAGGTGGGATAGGTCCTGTGATTACAACGCGCACTGGCGGTATACCGGAGGCAACAGGTGATCATTGCCTCTACCATAAGGCAGGAGATGTTGCGGGCCTTGTGGCATGCCTTGATAGGGTAGCACGCATGCCGGATCATTCACGGGCGTATGTGAGTCAACAGGCTCGGGACTACGCCTGCCGTTTCGATCGAGAAACAATCTTGAAAAATCTTCTTGCGAAGACTGCCGTGAAAACTGCAGCATGACGATACTGTTTCACGGGGAAAAGGAGCGAACGGCGGAACGCTCGATGGAAGATCACGAAGATAAATTAAAAGATCGACGACCAGTTGCTATTGATCGAGTGGCACTGGTTGACCCCTTCATTGGAACCGAACCAGTCGATCTTCCTCAGCGTTCTGGGGTCGCATCGTCATGGTTCTGGCCGAAGCCACAGATAGGGAATACTCATCCCGGGGCATGCATTCCTTTCGGAATGGTTTCCGTCATGCCATATAGCGGCGGCTATCCGACTGGCTACGGTTGTTACGACAAGTCACTTCAGGGGTATCCGCCGCGGCTTAAAGAGGAATTGCAGGTGTCTGGCTTCACCCACTTCCAGCAGTCCGGTGTTGGAGCCATTCGCAAATATTACAACTATTGTCGAGTCTCACCTTTTCTTGAGGAGGGGGGGGGCCTTGCAATGGTGGGAATCTCCTTCTCGGTTGTTCACGAAGAGGCTGTCCCTGGTTTCTATTCATGTATTCTCAAGCCGTATGGTATTCGTGCTGAAATTACAGCGACCCCGCGTGGAGCGATTCATCGATACACGTTTCCTAAATCGAGTTGTGCGGGGATAGCGGTCGACTTTTCTCACGGTGGTATTGAAATTGAAGATGGAAGAACAATTCCTCTGCGGGCGGAGTATCGTCTTCAGGAAGCCTTCGGTGCGGAAGCATGTGTCACCATGGAAGGCCTTCCAATCAGAATGTCTGTGGAGGCCTCTGGTTTCGATGCGCACAGGGCTGCAGCTTCGCTTTGGGAGGACGGAAAGGTTCTTTCTGGCGACAAACAGAAATCCTATGAATACATACGTGAGTCGACCTACGTGCCATTTGGTGTGTGTTTTCAGGGGGCAACTAACGAGGGGCATGTTGTTGAACTGAGCGTTGCTTTTTCGTTACGGAGTCGAAAAAAAGCACATCAAAATCGGCTGTCTGCCCCTCAAAAGTTTTCTGTTGCAAGACGTACTGCAAAGAAGAGTTGGGAAGAAAGGCTTGATCGAATTCATGTTCAAGGAGGCACGCTTGCGCAGCAGAGAACGTTCTACACGGCTCTTTATCACAGTCTTATAAAGCCGAGTGAAGCTCATGATGAGTCACCATTTTGGCCATGGGACGGCCCGTTTTTCTTTGATTTCTCCACGCTTTGGGATATGTATAAAACACAACTTCCTCTTGTGCTTTCGTTATTTCCAGATGAAGGAGCTGCGATTGTTAATGCCATGCTTACCGTGGTGGAAATGGAGGGCAATTTTCCGATCGGGTATCGTCTGGCTCGGGGGTATGACCGTTTCGCCCATCAAGCCAGCGCCCTTGGTCATGTTGTCATAGCCGACGCTTTTCATCGGCGGCTACCTGGAATTGATTGGGAGCGAGCTCTTACGATGATGTCCAAGGATCTTGGCAGAGCGTACGGCGAAGCATTTTTTCAAGACGGTGTTGTTCACCCTCTCACTCATACTCTCGACCTTGCGTATGGCTGTTTTTGCACAGCAGCAATTGCGACTGAAATAGGCGATGCTGCTGTAGCCGCACAGATGCTTGAGTATGCGAGTCAGTGGAAAAATGCTTTTGATTGCACCGGAGTGTTAAAAGACTCGACTTATTACGAAGGCTCAAAGTATAACTATAGCTTTCGGCTATTACATGATATGGCAAGCCGGATTGCCATTGCCGGTGGTGACACGGCTTTTGTCAGCTTGTTGGATACCTTCTTTGGTTACGCGGCCGATCCCGTTCCGGCCCCGGGGGTATTCCCGTGCCGCGCCGAGATGGCTGAAGGTGAATTGCTTGGACGTTTTGAAGGGTTCAATAATGAGCCTGATATGGAATCACCCTATGCCTATATTTATGCAGGGCGGCACGACAGGGCGTGCGAAGTTATCCGTGCGGGCATGTTGCAGTGTTATGGAGATTCTCGCGGCGGCCTCGTGGGAAATGATGATTCCGGTGGTATGAGTTCCTGGTATGTCTGGAGTGCGTTGGGGCTTTTTCCTGTAGCAGGGCAAGACGTGTTCTTGATTGGCTCCCCACTTTTTGAACGTGTGAAGGCGATCTTTGGGCCAGACCGGGCGTTTGTGATTGAAACTGAGGGAGCTGGGCCAGAGAGTCTATATGTTCAGTCGATTTTGCTGAATGGAAAACCTCTCCAGAGACCTTTTTTGCAATGGATAGATTTGTGTTCAGGGGGAACGCTCTGCGTCAAGATGACAGCTACCCCAACTGTTTGGACGCAGGAGCGCCCGCCTTCGTGTGCTTGATGAAAGAACCATCAGATTGTGTCAGGCCAGAGAGAAAAGAGGGCTTTGTTTTTTGCTGAGAGTGAGTCTCACTGTCAAGGTTTTTTGAAAAAATAAGAAACTATTATCTTGTAGAGAAATCGCTTTGACGAATAGTTTTAAAGATGAAAGGAAGTGCTCTGTGAATAAATTATCAAACTTTTTGTTAAAAATATTCTTCTTTTTGTCTTGCTTTCTTTGCCATTATTTATGGCGATCGAATGTTGCGCTGCAGATCAGGATGAAGCAAACAGACGTCTCACACGAGAAGACGTTCAACAAATTGTTTCATGCTCAGTACAGAACGGAGAAGCCGTTGATCTCAATGCGCTTGAAAATCTTGTTGCTGATAC
>DONH01000194.1:1880-3369 GCA_003509235.1 Planctomycetaceae bacterium | reverse complement strand
AAATGCTGGACCGAGTTGGACGCGAGCAATGTCTTTTAATCGAACGGGTATTCCGTCACGTGTCGAGATGACGGTTTGTTCGATTTGTTCAATTGTTTCAGTCTTCGTTTTTCCTGAACCAATAAAACCACGACCACGAACAAGAAATTCAAGCCCCCCTTGTTCAACCGTTTTTGCACCAACATCAATATTGCCAGCACGTACTGCATTGACAACATCTGACAACGGTATCGAGTGGAAGCGGAGGCGATCGGGATCAACATCAACTTGGTATTGCTGTACATAGCCACCAATGGAAGCAACTTCAGCAACACCGTCTACCGACTCCAGTGCGTACTTAATAAAAAAGTCTTGTCGGGAACGTAACTCTGCAAGATCGACGCCTTCCGGAGCTTCAAGTACGTAAAGATAGACTTGACCAAGCGCCGTTGCATCTGGAGCCAGTTGGGGAACGACTCCATCCGGAAGGGTTCCAGATACTGTTGTCAACTGCTCAGCCACGCGTGAACGAGCCCAATAGAAATCAACATCATCCGCAAATGTTACTTGGACAAAGCTAAAGCCAAACATGCTTTTGCCACGCACGCTTTTCGCCCCTGGCACGGCCTGTAACGCAACCGATAATGGATACGTTATTTGGTCCTCCATGTCTTTCGGCGATTGGCCTGGCCATTCACTCAGCACAATGACCTGATTTTCACCAATGTCTGGAATAGCATCGAGCGGTACGGTTTTCGTGGCATACCATCCATAAGCGGCTAACGCACCAGCTGCCAAAAGAACAACGAGTCGCTCGCGGAGGCAGAAATGAAGTAAGCGCATAATCATGGCCCACCCTCAGGAAGTGGTGCCAGCGGCTCTGCCAGTTTCATTCGACCTGCCGGGGGAATGCTGAGGACATCCTCTCCATGGGTTGAAGGTGCTGGTTCGGGATTCTTCATGGCCCCAATCGGTGGAATCGAACTGTCGATATCTGAATTGTCAGACGGTGCCATCGTCATTGGACCGATAGGTGGCAATTCACCTAGTTCAATCGGCTTCACTAAAGTTTTAGAAACCTCTGCAACACTCGTTGCAATTGTTGGATCGATCAGTGATGGATTACCAACTAATTGCATCTGTGAATCGATTAAGAAATTTCCTTTTCTGGCTACTTCTTCTCCCTCTTTAATTCCATCAGCAATGACAATACCACTGTCAACAACTGGACCAAGAATGACATTTCGAATTTCAAAGTGCCCCGGCTCTGTTTCAACATAGACTACACTTTTACTTCCAGCGCTCAGGACAGCGTCACGGGGAACGACCAGAACTCCGTTCTTTGATGAAGGATCATCAGTAAATCCAAAAGATGTTGCTGGAACGAGAGGCATGGAACATATTGAACAAGTACCGGGTTCATCAGAGGTAATATGTGGGTGCCGTGGGCTTATCCAGCGACCTGCAAGTTCAGGGTCATACATCGCATCAGTGCTACCCAGGGGCACCT
>DONH01000194.1:0-1591 GCA_003509235.1 Planctomycetaceae bacterium | reverse complement strand
TACATCGCATCATTGCTACCCAGTGGCACCTCTATTGTTGCTGTTGCAAAATCACCTATACGAAGGAATCCATCTGGATTTGGCATAACAACGCGCACGCCAACAGTTCGTGTTTTGGGATCAACGATTGGGTCAATAAAGGCAACTCGCCCTTCGAAATATTGGCCCGGGAGTGACTGCAACTCGGTCTTCACCCGTACGCCATAACGAACAAGTGCAGCATCTTCAGGGAACAGTTCCAGCATCAGCCAAACGCTTGATAGATCAGCTAATTCATAAATGGTATCGCCTTCAGAGACGTATTGGCCCTCAACTACACCTTTTTTCACAACAGTTCCACTAGTCGGTGCCAGCAAAGCTAAGCGACTGTCGGCGCGGCCATTTTGTTCGATGGCATCAATCTGATTTTTGGTCATACCAAGTTCAGTAAGCCGCTGCCGTGCACTTTGTTCAAGGTTTTCATTTACTGCTGCAACACGCGAGAGCGTTCCACCTTGGCTTTTTTCCTTTGCCCGAAGTGCAATAAGAAGTTCAACCTGAGCGGAGTAAAGTTTTGGAGAATAGAGAACAGCCAGCGTGTCTTTCTCTGTCACTTTTACGCCGGCGTAATCTGCATAAAGTTTCTCAATACGTCCATCGACATAGGCAGCCAGTGTTTTCCTTCCACTCTCGTCATAGTCAAGCTTGCCGATACTCTCTATGACATGATTGGCGAGAACACTTTCTACTTTTACCGTTTCTATACCGGCAACTCGCCGAGCTGCAGGGTCGATGACGATTGAGCGACCGTCAGATTGATCAGTTCCTGAAGTTGCCGGTACAAGCTCCATTGCGCAAACAGGGCATCTTCCCGGTTTGGCACTTGGTGGAGTGCACATCATTGGGCATATATAACTGGTGCTGGCCGAAGTATTATTTTCGGATCTTGTGGCCACAAGATCCCCAGAGTCTGTGAGTAGACCCACTTGTTGAAGAAGCCCCAAGACAACAAATGACATCATCAAGAAAACTAAGAAAAGCAATGGCTGCACAAACAGCTTAACCCACCAACGGAATGCATCTCGTAATGGCTTTCTCTCTTGACGAACCATTTGTTATTTCTTCTAAATCAGATCTCTCGGTGGCAGCGTTTTTTGTCTGCCATTTTATGTGAACTTACAAATAAGACTTCTGAATACTGCATTTTGTATGCATGCTGAGTATTGCAATAAAAATAACTGTGGAGTTGCCATGAATAGTGTGAGCAACTCACGCTGACAAACTTTTTATTCTAGATACACAATCCGGATTTGTATCTTAATAGACCAGCGGAGCCAACAGAAATTCATGAAAAATGGAATTTGTGGAAGCCACAAATACGGTGTAATAATTGAATAAATAGGCGTTGGATTTATTACCTCGGCCTACTTTGTCCTCAGCTCAAAAAAAGGAAACTATCTGCTGAGAGAGCGAAAACAATACGTGTTTGGCTCTACTACCTTTGTTGCAATAAAATTTCTTCCGCACATGTTCCGCACAGATGTGCCGAAAACGTGGTTTTACCCGTGCTACAGGCGAAAGTGAATACCCCCGGCAGGAGTCGCATGGTGAA
>DONH01000221.1 GCA_003509235.1 Planctomycetaceae bacterium | reverse complement strand
AACACTTCTTATCGTACCTTGTCGGACACAAGACATTGTCTTCGGCAAATACCTTGCCATTTTTGGTGTCACTCTTGCTACTCTTGCCGCAAATGTAATTTCGATTTTTCTTACAATTCTTGTCTCTCTGAAATATTTCCCAGATGGTTCTACCGATTATTATCTGCAAAATATTGGACTCGGGTCTCTGATAACCCTTCTTTCATTCATTGGTCTTTCATCGGTAGCATCGGCGATGAGCCTCGCTGTAACAACTGCTTCAAAAAGTATGAAAGAGGCACAAAACACACTGACTCCTGTCATCCTACTTATTAGTGCACTTGCAGGAGTGTCGCTCATACCCGGGATCAGCCAGAATCGATTTGTGCCCATGGTGCCCTACACGGGTCAGATTGTTGTTTCACAGAACGCCCTAACACCTCCACCGACTAAACAGGAAGTTATTTCTAAATCGAACCAAACTGACGGAGAGTCTTCTTCCGTCATGATGAGTCCAATCGCCGGTATTACGCCACTCCTGCTGACACTCTTTTCCAGCATTGCGGTGACTTGGGTACTCCTTCGTGGAACAACAGCAATGCTGACCGACGAAGACCTCCTGTTTCGTGGACCGGATGCCGCAAGTGGTTTTAGCCGTCCTGCACCTCGACTGATACCTGGCATTATTCATGGTGGCATTGCCCTTGTACTTGGCCTTGCTGGTCTCTGGTACGTCCAAGGACTCAGCCCAGAAAGCATTATCTTTGCAATACCCGTTCAACAACTCGCCGTTGTTGCCCCTCTAGCCATTCTTCTCTTATGGCAGCGGGTGAATATCAAAAGAACTTTTTCTCTTTACTGGCCAGGATACGGGTCAAGTTGGCAATCTTTTCTCGGTGGCCTCAGTGCACTGATTGGTGGCCTCCTGACTGGTGGTGGACTTTTCATTCTTGGTGCTGCCGTCCTCTTGGAACTGACAACTATTGAAATGTCACCAGCAATGAAACAACTCTCCGAGAAGATACTTTCCCTAATGCTTGACCAACCCTGGTGGCTCGCCTGGGCTCTCATCGCAATACTTCCAGCATGCTTGGAAGAACTTCTCTTTCGTGGATGGGTCCTCTCTGCATTTTGTGGTGAAAAACCCAGCAAACAACGAATGGCTATTGCTGTTTTTGCCCAGGCTATCTGTTTCGCAATCTTCCACCTGCTCCCTGAACGAATGCCTCAAACGTTTCTTCTTGGCATCGCACTTGGCACCATCGTACTGCTAACGAAAAGCATCTACCCTGCAATACTGTGTCATATTGCAAATAACTCGATGCCACTTCTTCTACTGTATATGACTGGGATTCAAGACAAGGAATCTCTCCCCAAATCGGTGGCAACCGATGTAACTGCTCTATCGCTACCGCCAGAGGCCATTGCCGCAGCAGGGGGCACCGTTGTACTCGGTGGAATTCTTCTTGTTGTTTCCAACAAACTCCGAATACGCTGTTCCTTGTCAAGAATCGCGGCATTGATCCTGCTAACGATCTCTTGTTTTTCCAACAGTCAATCAAACCACCTATTGGCCCAAGAACCAACAACACAAAAAATAGCTCAGCCACTACAAGTTGGAGTTTTTCCAATGAAGGGGCTTGCCGAATATATCAAAGACAAACCTCATGGATACTCCATTGATCTTTGGGATGAATTATCTAAACGCATTAATAAATCATCAGAGTTGGTTGCAATCTCATCGATTGAAAATCTTTTTGATGCCACTCAACGCGGTGAAATTGATGTACTTCTTGGTCCACTCGCGATGACAGAACAACGAGAGAAGCTGGTTGATTTCACGCATCCTGTTGTGCATTCAGGGCTGCAGATCGCTGTTCTCCGTAACCGTGATGGTCGTCTGCTTACAGCTCTGAATAACTTGATTTCATGGGAATTAATATCCATCGTTGCAGGAGTGATCGGGACGATAGTCTTGACCGGACACCTTCTCTGGATTTTCGAACGACATCATAATGCCGAATCATTCCCGGCTCCTTACCCACGCGGTGTATGGGAAGCTATTTGGTGGAGCGTAAGTACGATCATCACTGGTGGCTGTGAAAATAAAGTCATATCGACTGTTACAGGACGATTTATTGCAACCGCATCGATGATTGGTGGCATTGTCCTTGTTGCACTTCTTACGAGTACCCTCACTACCACCATGACAGTTGATCAGGTAACCGGCACCATACGGAGTCCTCGTGACCTTTTTGGAAAGACTGTTGCCTGCCAAGAAGGTGGTGTTGTCCCTGATGCAGTGGAAGAATTTGGAGGCAGCCCCGTACTTTATCCGGACCTTAAAGAGATGATGGCTGCTGTTTCGAATGACGAATGTGATGCGATTGTCTCTGAATCGCACACGCTCATGCTTGCTCTACATACTTCTGGAGCGAATGACCTTCGCCTCATTCCAGGCGTCTTTGATTCTTTTGACTTCGCGCTTGCACTTCCACAAGGGAGCACACTTCGTGAGCCTCTGAACAATGCAATCTTACAGATGCGCGAAGCAGGACAACTCAATGAGATCAAAGAACGTTGGTTTGGTGAACACAATTAAGTTATTGCCTCAAAATCTAGTTACACTGTTTTCCGGGGAAACGATATCGAATGAACGAAGAGTCTAGCCTGTTGCCGCATAGTCACAGAAAACCGTGGTATTTCTAGAGACCCTTATTTTTTCAGGAGAGCGCATGATGAGGAATTGCCTATCTCTTCTGATCGTCTTGGTGTGTAATGCAGGGGCAACTCAAATAATCGTATATGCTGCTCCGCCAAATGTCATCATTATTATGACTGATGACCAAGGATATGGAGACCTGGCATGCCATGGTAACCCAGTCATACAAACTCCATGTATTGATCGGTTGCATGCGGAATCGCTTCGGCTCACAAACTTTCATGTGAGTCCTTACTGCACGCCAACTCGTGCCGCACTGATGACTGGTCGCTATCCTGCTCGCACCGGGGCGTACCGTACGAGCAGTGGCCGTACAATGCTCCATCGTGATGAGCAAACGATTGCAAATATTTTTTCAGATGCTGGATATGCCACAGGCATGATTGGTAAATGGCATCTTGGTGATAACGCACCGCACCGCCCACAAGACCGTGGCTTTCAGGAAGTTCTCTGGCACCGCTGTGGTGGAGTTGGCCAGGTTTCGGACTACTACGGGAACGATTACTTTGACGACACGTATGAACGAAATGGTGTATTTGAGAAATTTACCGGGTATTGCACAGATATCTGGTTCAAGGAAGCCAAAAGCTTTGTTGAACGTCATCAAAAAGAACCTTTCTTTTTATATCTCGCAACAAATGCTCCACATGGACCATACCGAGTGGCTCCAAAGTGGAGTGAACCATACCGAGATTCCGTCCTCTGGGGAAACGGTGCAAATTTCTACGGAATGATTGCAAATATTGATCACAACCTAGGACTGCTGCGAAAACACCTCGAAGATCTAGGCCTTACCGAGAATACCATTCTCGTTTTCATGACCGACAATGGTACCTCCAATGGTATTCCAAAGAGTGAACTACCTGCGGGAAGTTTTCACGGCTTCAATGCAAACATGAGGGGGAAAAAGTCGACTGTGTACGAGGGTGGCCACAGAGTCCCCTGCTTTCTTCATTGGCCTGTCGGAGGACTGAAAGAAGGAAAAGACTTCGATGGATTGACGGCTCATCTTGATCTCCTTCCGACTCTTCTCGATCTGTGCAAGATCCAACTCCCTCAGGATCATGACCCCGACGGATGTTCATTCGCAGCAAACATCCATGATGAAAAAATACCGGCACATCGGCAGCACTATATTGCACAACTCCATGGTGGTGCCGGGTTTAACCATCCAGAAGAACCGTGGGACACATCATGCGTATGCAAAGGACAATGGCGTCTTATAAACGGCACTGAGCTTTATGATCTCGGTACTGACCACTCCCAACAAAATAATATTGCTAAAGATCATCCAGAAATTATTACTGAACTTCGTAATCTTTATGAAGCATTTTGGAAATCTGTATCACCCCGCATGAAAGCCGTTGCAATCGACGTCGGTAACTTTCTGGAAAATCCAACGACGCTTTGCTCACAGGACTGGTATTTGCCATTTGGAAATCCACCATGGAATTTCAATTCAATCTCTCGTAGACCCCCTATCACAGGACCGTGGCACGTCATGGTTCAACAAGATGGAACATACCACATCACCTTGCGGCAACTTCCCAAAGAAGTAAATAAACCTCTGGTTGCAGAACGCGCTTCCCTCACAGTTGCTGGTGAAACACACGAGGTAAATGTACGCGATGGATCATCACACGTTCATTTCACTGTAAATTTGCCGGCTGGAAAAACTGAAATCATCACACAGTTCTGGAATTCAAATGAACCAGATGGCGGGGCGTACTTCACTGATGTTGAGCTCCTAGAGGCAAAAGGGGGACCATAATTTAAACATTAGTTTTTGGCAGTGACTATGGTATCTGCTGATGGTTTTGCTTATGCAATGCTTGCAGTTGGACAGGAAAACGGCACGCAAAAAGACCTGTGTATCTACCAGTTGATTTTCTATCTGAAAATCAAAATGAACTATCCTTTCCATTGTATTTTTCATTTTCATTTGTTTTAAATTGTGTGCGTGGTGACTACCGTGAGTGAAGACACTGACAATCAATCTGATACACGCCCTTCTACATATTCACTCGATGCAAGCCTTGGTTGTATTAATATCGGAATCGCAACAGCCAGCTTTATTCACATGCTCTCCTTTCCGTGGTGGATGAGCATGATCACCGGACAGCTCCTTCTGGCCGCAACCTTACTTCTTCTGTTTTTTCCACGATCTATTCTTGCCCTCTGTCTTTTTCTTCTCTTCAGTCTCACGTTCTGGTTCCAAAGACTTCCCTTTGTGCCAAACCACATCTTCTTTGAAATGCTCATACATGCCTCCATGATGGGTACGGTTCTTGCCGTCACTGCATGCAATTGGAAAAAACACCTACCGTCTGTCGAACTTCGTGCAGCCATTTATGAGCAGATGCGCCCTGTCATAACGAGTTCCTTGATCATTATGTATCTCTTCACTGTGCTGCATAAGTTGAATTGGGACTTTCTCAACCCTGCGGTCAGTTGTGCTGTATCTATGCACAAAGAGCTTGCTGCATCAGTGCCCATCATTCCATCAAGCGAATGGACACAGTGGCCGACCATCATCGGGACGCTTTTCATTGAGCTTGCCATTCCAATTGGCCTCTGGTGGCGCACAACACGGGTGGCCACTGTCATTCTCGGGCTTCTCTTCCACTGGTTTCTTGCACTTCATCCACATGGAGGGATCTATAGCTTTTCCCACCTACTCTACGCGCTGTATGCCGTTTTTCTTTTTTCATCTCACGACAATCCATTTCAGATCTGGCAACGAATACCGAAGTTCGGTGTTCTTGCCGCAAAGTTAGCTGCTGTATTCGTCTTTGGACTTGCCTGCTTTTTGCAGATTCATGCATATCAAACTGGTGGTGGTTTCTTAATTGCCAATGCTATTGGGTTTTATGCATGGCTTCTATTCGCTTTGTGGCTGACAGCTACATACGCGCCGATGCTCCGTAAGGCTGGCTGGCGAAGTGCACCAGAACCTATGGGTCGCCCATT
>DONH01000190.1 GCA_003509235.1 Planctomycetaceae bacterium | reverse complement strand
CAGGACAACATGCACGGTGATGCCACAGGTGTGCTCGAAAATATTTGATAGTGCCAGCAGTCCATGCTGACTCTGATTGTCGTCAGTTATGTGATTTGCTCTTGAGTGCAACACACGAAGCACAAGCTGTTCGTTGGTGTTTTTCCAGAATGACTGGAGAGTGTTTGTAGGCCCTGTGGCTAAGCAATTTGTTGTTCACGAGCCGCATCTACAGTACAACGAGTACGCGTATGCACTGCTATCTGAACTTGTTTGTTTTATATTTTCGAAAATGGTTAGAAGTCACACAATCAAAGGCCAATTCCAATGATAGTTACGATTGCATCAATCGCACTCCAGTGGGGTGCTCCCATAGTACGTCGTATCGCTCGATGCTTGGCCAGTATTGGAATATTGACCATGCTTTCCGGCGTGCTGGTTGCTGAAATTTTCGATATGGATGCCATACGTAACCCCTCGACGTTAGATGTCGAGGTTCTTCAAGACTGGCATCCTGTTGAAGGTGATATTGTGACGCGACAAAAGTTAGTTACGATCAATGTCGGTGAGCTGTGGCCGGGCCAAGATTTTCGTATTCCCGTACGGATGGTTGTCCCTGCCATTCAAAAGGCAAAGGGTTTTCATCTGACTGGTGGCAGTACTCCTGCTCGTCTGGAGGAAGACTTTCGCCCCAATGGAGTCTTTCGAGAACTTCTGAATGGTGGTGTCGGGCTTGTGTTTACCGTTGTTCAGGAGCCCGGCAGTTACGGCGAACGAGATCTCGCGAGAGCAGCTGAGGAACGTTTTGCGAGAACGCTGAATCCACATGTAAAAATTCAATACTGGGCTTGGCCAGCAACATTGATGCGGGCGATTACTGCAGCATATGCCGAGTCAGCTCATTTTGAAAAAGGCAAAGTTGCTGTAACTGGTGGATCGAAAAATGGTGCATCACCTTCAATGGCAATATTGCATGATGATCGCATGACAGCCGTGCATGCCACAGTTTCACCAATCTGGGATTCACCTTTGCGGCTATGTGATCGTGCTGCATGGAAGGAACTTGATTCCCAGGAAGGAAGGCGAGGGCCTTTTTCTGGGGGACATTATGGACCAACATTTAATAGAGAAGTTTTGGAACAGGGCCATACATGGGAAGACCTTCAGGCCTTTACTCGTGAAATATCAGACGAAGTATTTATCTCTCGAAACCTCAAGAATCTTCGGCGCCGTGGTGTTGCGATGCTCTTTCATCCAGGAACGCATGATTGTGTAGCGTACGACATAGCCTGGGGTGGTGCAGAGCACCCGGATATTCCGGTGTATTTAGGAGCTAACACAGGACATGGGAAAAGGGGACATCCTCGATTGGAGCGAGGTCAGTCGAATAAGTCAGCATTTCTGCTGACACATTTCTTTCCAGAAGAGATCAGTGGCAGATTGCTCGTACCTCCAAAAGTAAGACATGCATTTGTTGATAATGCGATTGAAGTGATTGTGGAGTTTCCAGACGGGTATGAACCAGAAGGCGGCAGCATCTGGTGGATGTTCGATCGAGCACCTGATGGAAGTCCCCACTATCTTAGTGAGCCCATTCCGGATGATAATTTTGCAGAGATGCACTACGATGATCGACGAGGTGTTTGGGTTGCTGAAATTGAGCTTGATGCCAACGCGGGGCAGATTGATTTCTTTAGTAACTATCTCAGTAGAGTTAAGCATAATGGGCGTGCCTACGAAACATATCTCTCGAGCCCGTATACGCGAGTGGTCCTACCGGAGTGATAAGAACTCGTCCCATTTCATGAACGAACTGACTCTGCCCTACTTCGTGGACAGAAAGTGAAGAACAGCATGAGTAAATATTTTTATGCCATGGCATTGTTCGGAGCAGTCTGTTGGTGTGAATTTTTAGGCGCTACGCAGCCTCCACATATCGTTCTTGTTGTTGGCACTCATCACTATTCACCACAGTTGACGATGCCGTTCCTTGCTACTGAACTCGAGCGACTGGGTTTCCACACAACAGTCATCAATCCGGCGTGGGATCCTGAGAAAGATAAACGTGGTCTGCCTGGACTTGAAGTACTCAAAGATGCTGATGTCGGCATATTCTTCATGCGTTTTCTTCAGCTGGAAGAAGACCAACTTGCCCACATCACAGAATTTATTGAGTCGGGTAAAGCAGTTGTCGGTCTTCGAACGAGCACGCACGCATTTAATTATCCAAAGGATCATCCGCGTCATGCGCTCAATAATGATTTCGGACAAAAGGTTCTGGGTTCTCCGTATCTGATTCATCTCGCTGGAAAGACTCAGGTGGAGCCTGCAGTTCATGCTGCACGTCATCCAATACTGCATGGAGTAGATACAGATGGATGGGAGTCACAAGGCACGCTCTATCTTATCGATGCACAACCGGGGATTGAGCCCTTGTTGATCGGTACTGGACATTCAAAGCGTGTTGGTACTGTGACAAATCAATTTGGAGTTCATGAACTTGATCAAACCATGTCAGCACCGATTGCGTGGACATGGAAAAGTTCGTATGGAAATCGTGTCTTTACCACATCGCTTGGGCACGCAAAAGATTTTACAAACCAAAACGCTTTTCGGGTTATAGTGAACGGCGTTTTCTGGTCAGCCGGAAGGCCGGTTCCATCCGCAGAGACAATACTGAACACAGTCTCAATGAGTGCGAAGTAGTGATTGGAAACCAAGATAGGATTTGGATCCAAGGGATTAGGATCAGGTTGTGATATTCTGAATGTAGAACAAAGCTATGGCACAGGAAGTTTCTAAGGATTCTCAAGATAATGACAACAGTAAAAATAATATCAATAGCTCTTTGGTGTTGCTTTTTTAGCACTACTCACATTCTTGCGGAAGAAGTATCTCGTGACAGTGAAACAGTTGATTATGTGAGTAATGCTTGGGAAGCCCTTCACAGTGGAAATCATGAAGAAGTTGTTCGTCTTACGGAGGCGTGTTTCAAGGAATGCACAGAGCTAGCTTTAGAACAACAGAAGTCCGGTGTTACAATTACAAACTCCAACGCAGATGAATATCCTGAACTCAACAGCGTAGGGACATGTCTCTTGATTCTTGGCACTTCACTACGGAACCAAGGGGAGAACGAGGAAGCTATGGTCGCCTACAACAAGCTGATTCAGGATTATAAAGATTGTCGTTGTCAAAATGAGGAAGGTTATTATTGGCAGCCGGCAATCGCAGCACAAAAGAGACTAGAAGAGATGGCTGAAAAATAAACTGAATAATGAAGGATGGTATCAGGCAGATTGCTGAAAATGTCCATGGTCATGAAATTTAAAAAGAGGAGTCTGTAATGTTTTTTCGAGCGTGTCTCTGCGTTGGTGTTATCACTTCTATTGGGCTTTCATCGGCAACCCTCCGTGCCCGTGAATACAGGGGGATGAAGAAACAAAATGTTGATCTCAAGTCGGCGACAACACTTGTGTTTGGTCCAGACGACATCCTTTTTATCGGTGATTCAAAAGCGGCAACAGTTTTTGCTATTGCGACAGGTCATTCAGATGTGGGTTCGCATGATCAGTCGATACAGATTGATGATGTGCTGGCAAAGCTCGCTGCTTATACCAAGGCGGAGCAGGTTGCTGTCCAAGATCTCGTTGTAAATCCTCGCACTGGTACGCCTTTTCTTGCAGTGCACGCTGATCAGAAACCGCTTATTGTGAAGGTTGTCGACAACAGTGATTTCGAGGTCCTTGATTTGCA
>DONH01000178.1:4480-4747 GCA_003509235.1 Planctomycetaceae bacterium | reverse complement strand
ACCACACTCAGGAAAATCGTGTCCGTTCACTATTCAACCTGCTTGCATGGATCGTGAATTGGGAATGCTATTTTTGATTCGTTTGCGCTTGTTGCTTGACATGGCCGTGGTAGAGATAGAGAGCGCCGTAAGTCCAACCCTTCAGCCCAGGATAGTTTGCGCGGTCCATGCTAAGTGCGATATAAGGAGCGGGATAGCCTTCGGGAAGAGGGATGACATTGGGCCAGCAGCGGGAATTCTCTCCCTCCCTCCATGGGGGGCGATCCA
>DONH01000178.1:0-4181 GCA_003509235.1 Planctomycetaceae bacterium | reverse complement strand
TCCATGGGGGGCGATCCATATCAAGAGCACCTAAAGCATTGAGCTCCGGGTAAGAGTAGACATGGAACTGCCCACCTTTCCCACCGAATAATGCATAGTATTGACCACCGAATTTCTGAAGGAGGCAGCCAGTGCTGTTGATATCAACCGGTCCTGCTATCTGCTTGAACGGGCCGTTCCAACGATCAGCTTCATATAGTGTGGCTGGAAAGCCCGGGCCGCCTTTTGTACAGACCAGAGCTCTCCACTTTTGAACGCTGGCGTCGTAAATAATATGTGGGTCTTCCTCGCCCCCAGGCATATCGACCTTTGCGGCCTTCATGATGGTGAAGCCAAATCGCGGATCACGTTGTGACGACACCGCCCACAATTGCTTCGGTTCTATTTTCTGTGGATCACCCTCAGCAGAGAACCCAACGGTAAGCCCTCGCCATTGTTCTGCGCTTCGGTCGTAGAAGATATGCGAGGCAATTTCATTGCGGAGCAAGCCATCACCCCTGTCGAATACGACGATGCTTTCAAGTCGCACATCGAAAACTGAGGGGTTGAGGCTGAACACGCCCTGCAGCGGGTGCGGCAGATGTCGTCCTCGCACAGACATGGTGAACCACAACCGACCGTTGTCGAGCAGTGGGGAGCCATCTTCATAGGTGAGCGCGCAGATGTCTGCCTGGCCGACTCCTGTCGTGAGCGCAGTATTTACTTGATTGATGACGATCTCGTGCCCAGCGTCTAGTTGGGTGAGTAAGCGAAACTCGAATGCATGGATATGTTTTTTCTGACGCAAATCGATGAGTTTGGAGAAATCATGTGTACTCACAACTTCGTTCCGGTCGTTCTGAACGATGAAAACGTTCAAGCCAGTTCCGAGCAGCTGAACTCGTAACGTAAATGGCCCTCTTACAGGTTTCTTGAGATTCGTGCTCTTTTCTTCCAGTTTCTCTCCCTTGACCAGGACGCTCCATCGCAGAGAACGGCATTGGCCGGCATCGAAGCAGGCTACTCCCGACACTCGGTTTCGATTGTCTGGCGTGGCGAACTCCACACCCGCCGTACCAGACTGTTTTTGGCTCTCAGCAAAGGAGACGTCGAACGTGGCAAATGGATTGAAACCTCCCATCCACAACGCGGACTCAGCAGTTTTTTCGGATGTCACTCGAAGGAGTGAACCGTCGATTGTATAGCGACAAGACTCTCTCGTTATCGGTATCTGTGGGTACTCGGTTTTGAGGTTTACCACCCGGTTTGGTGTAAAGCCCGATAACGGGATGGCAGAACGCTCATCAAATGTAAACCTGCCGACCGCCTGTCGCTTGAATGCAATATCTAATGGGGTGAAGTCGTCTGCTGCATATGTTGAATGGGTTCCCACGATGGTGAGCAACACGATGCAAAGCAGTTCGAATGCTCTTTTCATAACGATATGTCTCATCACTTCATCTCTCTGATTCATATGTTTCGCGGCGACTATGCGACTATTTCTTTCACCACATGCCCGTGGACATCGGTCAGTCGCATGTCTCTACCGCTAAAACGAAACGTGCTTCGTGTGTGGTCGACGCCTAATAGATGAAGCATGGTGGCGTGCATGTCATGCATCTCGAGACGATTTTCAATCGCGCGATAGCCAAACTCATCGGTTGCGCCATATATGATTCCTGGTTTCACGCCACCGCCTGCCATCCAGACCGTAAAACCGTACTGATTATGGTCTCGCCCGTTGGCTCCTTGAGCAAATGGAGTGCGACCAAACTCGCCCGCCCAGACAACGAGAGTTTCATCAAGCATGCCACGTTGCCGCAGGTCTTGTAGCAAAGCAGCAATTGGCTGATCAACAGCTCGTGCATTATCCTCATGACCCTTTTTCAGGTTTTTGTGCTGATCCCAACGGTCATGACCAACATGTGGACAGGTCAGTTCAATGAAGCGAACCCCCTGCTCTACCATTCGCCGCGCAATCAGGCATTGTGCCGCGTAGATGCGAGTTGGTTCATATTCGGCCTCAAGTCCATAGAGGGTTTGAATGTGCTGAGGTTCATCACTAATTGACATAACCTGCGGAACCGCCATTTGCATGGCATACGCCAGTTCATAATTTTTAATTGCAGATTCAATGCTGTCGTGCTTTCCAAACTGAGACTCAGCAAAACTGTCTAGTTCGTGAATGAGGTCGAGCTTCGCTCGTTGGTCTTGTGGTGTTGTCTTGTGAGGCGTGATGTTTGCAACGCCTGTACCTGATGGCTTAAAGACTGATCCCTGATAACTGGCCGGAAGAAAACCACTGCCAAAGCAATCGAGGCCACCTGGAGGGATAAGCCCGCCATTGAGCACAACAAACCCCGGCAGGTTCTGGCACTCACTTCCCAGTCCATAGTTGACCCACGCCCCCATGCTTGGGCGGCCCTGGAGTGCACTTCCGGTGTGGAGAAAGTAGTTGGCGAACGTGTGCTCTGGGAACCCCGACGTCATTGACCGAATGACAGCAAGTTCGTCGACGCATTGGGCCACATTCGGAAAAAGTTCACTGACGGGAATGCCAGAGTCGCCATGCTGTTTAAATTTCCACGGACTTGCAAGCAGGTTTCCGTTGTTATTGAACTGAGTTGGTTCGATTTTGAAGAGGTCGCCAGGATCTTTGCCGTTGTATGTGTCGAGCAGTGGTTTTGGATCAAACGTGTCAACTTGTGAGGGTCCACCATCCATATATAAGAAGATGATATTTTGTGCTCGAACAGTATGGTGCGGCCCATGGCCAGCCTGCACTGGTGAATTTTGTGGTACTGCGTCACTGGTAAATGCTGGATCAGCATGAAGTGCTGCAAGTGCCACAGCACCAAACCCATTTGCGCATTGTGCAAGCATTCCCCGGCGACTCATCGGGTTGGGCCTGTGTTGGTGGCACGGAAATGGGTCGTGGTGGATCATCGGAGGAATATGAACTCCTTCGTGTTCACGAGAGCATGGGCCAGTTCTGACCAGCTGGTGTCATCAAAGTCATATGACTTGTTGTCGGATGTCTTCGAAGACAGGAACGCAATAGATGTTGCCGTTTCTTTTTCGGTTGGATAGCGGCCGAATGCTGAGAGGTACATCGATTCGATCCGCTTGGAGACTGCATCGAAGCCAGTGCCGTTTGTGTTTTTTGCTGCTTGCTTGCTCCAATCTTCTGCTAATTCAACGACAAGAGGGTCGTTCAAAAGAATCAGGGGTTGGGCTGGAACGTTTGAGACATTGCGCCGGCCCATGGAACTGAACGGAGTTGGCGTATCAAATGCCAGCATGAAGGGCGAAAGGAAATTACGCCGCACGGAAATATAAATAGAGCGACGACCATCACCATCAAGGGAGCCACTTTTTTTGGGCCGTCCCCTGCCGTTCATAAAAGATGTCAGATGGATTGGAACTGGAGGGCCGAACGCGGTTGTATCGAGTCGGCCGGAAAGTGTGAGGAGAGAGTCTCTGATTGCTTCGCCCTGCAGACGTCTCGGGGGGCAGTGGTGCCACAGCAGGTTGCTCGGGTCCAGTTCTTGTGCCTTCTGGTTGGTGTGGCTCGACATCTGATATGTCCGTGACAGGACGATGTACTTAATTATGCTTTTGATACTGCGGCCTTCTTGCAGAAATCTTGTTGCGAGATGGTCGAGGAGATGAGGATGCGTTGGTCGTTGCCCGAGGAAGCCAAAGTCGTCGGTGGTTGGCACAATGCCACGCCCCATGAGATGGTGCCAGATGCGGTTCACGATGACCCGCGAAGTCAGTGGATTGGTTGGATCGTTTACCAGCTCTGCCAGTTGAAGCCGGCCACTGCCTTTTTTAATCGCAAGCGGTTTGTTGCCCGAGATTGCAGTGAGGAAGTGCCGGGGCTCAATCTGTCCGGGCTTTGCTGAGTTACCACGAATCAGAATGCGATCGTCTTCTCCGGTACCGTCCATCATCGACAGGGCGAGACGTGATGTACGGACAATCTGAGAAGCGAGTTGTTCTCGTTCGCCTTTCCATGAAGAAGCGATGTCGCGGGCCGAGAGGTCAGTTTCAGTTTGGGTGTCTTTATTCAGTATGGCTTCGGCTGTCTTTGCGTACTCTTCATATTTTCGGTCATAATCATTTAAACGTTCTTTAAGTGCCGCCAGTTCAGTCCTGGAAAGCCCTTGGACAGCAAGGCGAACAGCTATCTGCTTTTT
>DONH01000144.1 GCA_003509235.1 Planctomycetaceae bacterium | reverse complement strand
GTTACACTCCCAACTTGCCGCGCGCGTCGATCGGCAAGAAGCATATTGATATGTCTGCGCACGCCCCCAAATGGCTGTTGGAGTCTTTGAGCTTCTTTTTCGAGGCGATGACGATGATCGTCAGGAAGTCGAGTGATCAACCATTGATAGAAGTTATCTCGATACGAAGCAATCCGAGGAAGAAGGTCTGCGAGAGACAGGCCAGCTTGGACAGCACCTGGCCCACGACCAGAGAGCCCGGAAGCCATCAGCATGACACCTGCCAAGACAGCTGCAGATTCTTTTTGTAGTTCTTCAACCGGCACGCCAGGATGGCCTTGGGCTGACCATGATAAAATTCCTTCGAGTGTTGCCTGCTGGATAACGAGGCGACGATAGTAGCCGCTTTTATCAATACACATCGGATCCCAGAGGCCGAAAAGATAATTTGGACGGCTAGCTGCTGGATGCAAAAAATCAAAAGCACGAGGGTCAACTGACAGTTCGGTGAGTAAATCCAGATCAAAATCAGCCTGTTGCAAAAGTTCCTTTGGAGCCTCCTCCAGAATTTGGATTGCTTGATTTACAAGTCTTGAAAAATGACCATGAGCCGCCCCTACGCCTCTTCTGTAAATTGGAAGAGGCCTTACCCGTTCATGAGAATACGGCTCCGACAACTGATCATTTTCAAGTACAGCAACGGGTCGCCAGCCCATGTAATCATTAAGCTTACGAAGCGTCTTTTTTACAAGAACATCATCTTGCCCTTCCCACGGACCACCAATTTCAAGAACTGCCTGAAAGACAGCCATAAGAAAGAATGGTCGCTCGATAGCCCCGATCGCCTGATGTTCTAAAAGATCAGAGTGAAATACCCTATACGCTGGCAACACATTCTCAAAAACAATCCTGAGAACAGCCTCTGCTTGACCAACATCACGAAATGCCGGGTCGGTTTGTTGCAGCCGCTTCAAAGCCTCCCGTAAAGCATCTGCCACACCATCCACCGTATCTGCCCGTTCAACAATGTCACCATTGGCATCAATTGGCTCAAACTGCGCATAAAGATCATTGATAGAATTCCACGCTGAAACATCAAAAGCACCAGCGGAAAAATTCAGATACCCAAGAAGAAGGGCAAATGAATTCGGGATCTCAGCAGCGGATTGGGAAACCTTTGGCATACGTCAAAAAGTACAAAATTGGACTGTCTTCTAACAATAAACGCGCGTCACTATCAGCCTCAATATTCTACCAATCACAGATCAATACGCAGCAGGGGCAACTGTTTCAGCGGAGAGAGAACAAAAGGGCTTCTATTTCAATCTTTGCATCATTTTTTCTGTGAATTACCGTTAAAGTTGATTCTTGAATGAGTACGCCTAAGAGTAACTCGACCCAAGGAGACAATCCTTCACGGAGAAGTTCGAAATGCTTCAGTTAAATAAAGTACGAACATGGCTTTTGCTCATTGTGTTATTAAACGCTATTTCCGTGTCCAATGCATACGCCGAGAGTCTATACGGAACTGCGGCTGATCCCTTTGAGACTGATCGTGTCGGGCTCACTCGTGAATGGATTGTTCAACTTCCATTCGACTCTGATCGATATCGACTGAACCAGATCGATGTGGGACGCTGGATGGTTGTTGCTCAATCAGAGGATGGTCTTGTCCACGCGGTTCGTGCAGGTAGTGGTGAAACGACTGAAGCAAATAAACCACCTCCGGGAATTTTACTTTGGTCAACCCCTCTTGGCCTACCAAAAGATAGCCTCCAATCTGCGGGAATAGATCGTGATCTTGTCACGATTAACCGGGATATGAGTACCTTTGGAATTGATAGCCGCACTGGCTCCATTTTCTGGAAGCGAAGACTACCTTCCCCTTCTTCTTCGGGAAGCTTTCCAGTTGGTGACTGGGTCTATGTTCCGCTTTTGGACAAAACTATGTATCGCCTTCCTGTGAATCCTTATCGCAACCCAGACAGTTCAGACAAAGAAGGAGGTGGCGATTCGAAAAAAAACTCTTCAAGCCAAGCAGGCCTCGATCCTGTTCGCCTAAAATCACACGGTCTCATCGAACAGCAACCTCTACAATTTGGAGATGGTGTTATTTGGTGCACGGAAAATGGACGCCTTACGGCAATAGAGCCTGCAGAAGAAGGTTGGGAAAGACATGAATTCTTCCTTCGAGATAATCCAAATGGGCCTGTCGCAGTTCACGGTACCGTTGTTTTTGCTGCAACAGAGAAAGGAGAATTAGCACGTTTCGAAGATGCCTCTGGAGGCCTTCGACTCACATGGCGATTCCTGCTGGAAACAGGTCTTCATCCAAATCAGAAGCGGCCGCAGCTCATGGTTCACGACGAAATACTCCTTGTTTCCCTTGGTGAAGAAGGCATTGCTGCCCACCAATCCAGTACTGGAGAACGACTGTGGAAAACGCCCTTGCAAGCCGATTTTCTCGCATGCATTGGAAGTCATCTATGGTGTTACGATACGCAAAATAGAATCACTGCGATTCGCCTGAAAGATGGGATAGAAGACGCATGGCTTTGCCCAGGCCCCTTCACTATTCCTGTAACCAACAGGTCCTCTGAGCGTCTTATCCTTGCCTCGCCTCGTGGTCTACTCGCTTCACTTCGACCACGAGTTGTAGAGAATAAAAACTTTGCTGTTCAACCTTCAGCACCCTCTTTGGACACGAAAACAAATGTATCGAATGTAGAAAAGGAGGCCTTGTCCGAGACACCTGAAACGATACTTCCTGCTCAGGAACCTGAGAAAACAAGCACCGAAAAGCCGATGCAAGAAGAAAAAGACAAGCCGTTTAATTTTTTCGGCAAATAAGAAACTTGTTATTTAGGGCTTAAGAGGAAGCCCCCGAGTCCACAATTCCAAGGCAAGGATAAGGCAGCCGATCGAAATCGCAATGAAAGACAGCATCATCATCCCGGTATAAGCGTTGTGTCGCTTTGGATATGTTGGCTCACTACTTTCTACCATCGTAACTCCTCCCGAGCAGTTCCAGCACTTATCTTAGCTATCAAGCTTGAGCCGTGTGGCTACGCGATCTCCTCGTTGAACAATTCCACGTGCAAAGTCTTTGAGTACACGAACAACGGCGCGGTCAGGCTTTACGCTGACTACACGAAGGCGGCCAAGATATTCATCAGCACGAAAAACCTCTAATTCATGCCCAGCTTGAAGCCCATCATCACTTCCAATCGAGACTTCAGCAAGATCATTGGCAACAGCAGTAACGACTCCACCAACAACTGGTATCACCATTTCGGGCCGCTTCAACGAAAGTCCGTTCTGTTGCAAGACCTCTCTTGCATTTGCTACTTGTTCCTCAAGCTGTTTTTTCCGTTCGGTGGTCATTGCCAACTCAGATTCCAATTGATGCAATTCAGCAGCGAGACTAGCACCATCGTTTACTGATTTTTTAAGCTTCTCCTGAAGGCCATGAATTTCTTCTCGCAACGTGCCAACGAGTGCATCTGCCGCGTCTCGCTCATCTTTCGCCTCAGAAAGCTCCGCGATATCTTTATCAAGATCACTTAATTCTGCTTCACGTTTTTTCTTAAGACCCGCGAGCTCTGCATCTTTTTGCTGAAGCGCGGTTTCTAATTTCTTTACGACCTGCTCTTGATCTTTTTCTGAAGCAGCATTTTGCTCGGTGAGGGTTGTTAGTTCTGACTCTTTCGCCGCTCGCTCTGCCGTGGCCTGCTCAAGTTCCATCTGAAGACGCTCTGATTCTTTTTGCCAATTCGTGTGCGATGAAAAAATGGCGATCGCAAAGCTCATGAACACAACGCTCATGACCATCACAGCAAATACAAATATCTTGCCGAGAGTATCCATGCCCAATCCATACTGTCGAATAAGGAATTTAAATAACGACTCGGCAACTCCGTCACGTTCTCCAGAGCAACCCAGTCATCCAAATTTTACGCTTCTATCGTCTGATTCGTCCCAAAAGCCGGTATTCCTTCAACTTCTTACGATAGGGTACCTCTTCTCACCCAGTGTTCCAACGTCACTGTCACCGTAATCACTACACATATCCCAGGCAGGAAACTGCCCCAGAGAAGCCACAGTGTCCAGCGGCCGTCTGGAATGACTTCAACGCGTAATGTAGCTGTTTTTCGACGTGGACCACACGCGAGCAAACGCCCACAACCATCAATAGATGCCGAAAAACCAGTATTTGCTGCTATGACAATTGGCGTTCGAACCTCAACCGAGCGAAAAATAGCTGCTGTGAGATGCATGTCGAGTTCACTGGAGCCCCAGAACCAGCCATCATTTGTCAGATTTGCGATGAGGTCAGGCCCACCATTCATTTGGCGACAGTATCGAACAAGCGAACGAATTGTCGCTGGAAGAGCTGTTTCATAGCAGATCGTACAGGTCAGCCGTCTACCAGCTACAGACGTTACGAGTGGCTGTCGGCCAGCCGTTAGACCAACAGGAAGTGGTGTTAGGCCATAAAGCCAAGGAAACGTCTCCGCGAAGGGAACATATTCGCCAAAAAGAACCGGTTTCATTTTGGCGTATGTGTCCCGGACTCGACCACCAGCATCGAGGAGAACAGCGCAGTTGAAATATTGAGTGCCTGTGGCGGCATTCGGTGTCACAACCTGCTTATCAACTCCAACGAGCCAATTCGTACCGTATGACTTTGCATAGGTTGCAAGTGGCTCGAGACGTTCCTCTTCGAGTCGCTGACGGCAGAGGGCCTGCAACAAAATATCATCATTATCAATATCGTTTGCCAGCTCACTTTCACTGAGAATTGCTGTCACAACACTTGCAGGTAGTTGTTCATTTGGATCAATTTCAAGAAGACCAACACGCCACATTGTTTCGGGCCAGAGAATCAGGTCAGGCAAGGAGGAACTTTCCAAGAGACCGCTACGAGTGAGTTCGTCATATTGCTGAGTTACCTCCTGAAAAGCATTTGGATCATGCTTGAGTTCAGTATCTATTGAACCTTGGACAAGTAGTGCTTGAAGAGGAGTCACACGAGGCTTGGGGATCGTCGTGAGCCGCCAATGACCATAAAAAATACATGCACCAAGAATGCTGACAGTCAGCAACACTTCCCTGACTGTTTCTTTTGTCCGCCAAGACCGTAACAGCTGAAAAAGTAGTGCTGCCACAAGCATCACAATTCCACTGAGACCAATGGCGCCTGCAATATCTGCAATTTGTAGTAGGGCGGTCCATCGCCATTGTGAATGGCCGAGCATTGCCAAGGTAAAGCCACCAAAAAGCGCACCACGCAACTGCTCACAGGCCACCCACGATATTGGTGCTGCGGCTAGCAGTGGCCACCCCCACCGCCTCATCAGGAGTCGAGCGGACCAAACGAAGGCAGGCAGATAAACCGCCAGGTAGGCCGACAAACAAACCCAGCCCAACGACGTTGCTGGGTGAGGAAGTCGAAGCCAGTGGATCGTTGCAAGCCAATGAACAAAACCGGCGCACCAAATCATCTGCCAAAATCTTGGTGGCAAATGGCTGGTCTTTCTCATGATCAGCCAGAGCCATGGCAGCGGTGCAAGCCATGCAAAAAACCACAAGTCACATGGTGGTTGAATAAGAAACATTGTTCCTGCACCACCAAATGCTGCAACCGTCTCTTCTTTCAAAGACCTGCCGTGAACCAGTCTTCGAATGAATGACTGGTTCATTTCTGTACATCCTCGGGAAGAATTTCTGCGATTACCATACCAGGAAATACGACGGCATCTTCGTCCACAAATTGGTGGACACACTCACCGGCGACAGGAGCAAGCAAATCAACTGTGGCTGGATTTGTAGCCAATTCAACAACACGATCGCCCTCAAGAACATTACTTCCTTGTGGAACAAGCCACAAGGAAAGAACAACTGGGGTTTCGCCCAGCCCAAGATCTGGCACAACAATGGGAACAGGTGTGACTGGATTATGCGACTTCATAGATTCTGAATGCTCACCAATCATTAGTTCTTTTGAAGCCACGAAAGCATGACCTGACCCACTAACCCTAAAGAATGTGCAGAGCAGTTTGCTGGAATATCTTGCGTTGTATGCCAGTGCGGGTAATCAAAGTCAATAATATCACACGTCGGAATGCCGCCGGTCATTCGAAGTGGCACATGATCATCATTGACGACATACTTCGGGCGTGGCACAAATTCTCGTATCTTCAGTTGTTTTGCTGTCGCCCAAATGGATTCCACAACGGGGCGCGTATCGGGCCAATCAACACTCTGCTGTTCCTGCCAAATTGTAAGATTGCGATCCCCCACCATGTCTAAGATAACCCCAAAGCGATAGGTATACGATAACGCTCCAGCCTTTCTCGAGTTGGCGTACTGTCTCGCAAAAAACAGCGACCCGAGACAGTAGGGATCCCGTCCCTCTTCAAAAACATATTCTTCAGCATCAAAGAATACAAAATCGACACCCACTGATCCCTTTATTTCTGACATCGAATCAGCAAGTTCCATTAAAACTGCAACGCCGCTTGCACCATCATTCGCACCAATAAAAACTCCTTGAGGGTTACGACGATCTCGATCTGGGTATGGCCGAGTATCGTAGTGAACTCCTAGAAGCACCCGGTCATTTCTATCTGGGTGCCATGAAACGATAAGATTCTCCATGCGTACCCAATCGCCAGTCCGACCATCTCGGCTTCGAAAAGCCTGACGAAAGACTTTCGCCCCTGCTTTTTGAAAATGACGAATAAGAAGGTCTCGTTGTTTCTCCATTCCTTTGGAACCACTCGGACGAGGCCCCAGTTCACAAATTGTTTCCAAGTACTCCATCGCCCGCGTTCCTGAAAACGTAATGGACTCATTCGCTTCCAAAGCTGATCCTGTCAGGAATGCCAAAAAAAACAGTGTGGTGTTGAGGAAAATACAATCTTTGGTGATAGGCATTGGGAATCCCCAGATAGAAGATCTCGTAGATGTTCTCGATCCCCTTTTCATAAATGTTCTTTCAGTTTCAGTACGTGTTATCTTTTTAAACACTTGGCAGGAATAAATCTTATGTGGCAGGAACCACACAGTCACTATCTAGGATTGTGCCTCTCTAACGTTGTACGCCCGCCCAGATCATTGCGTCAAAAAACAATGTGACATATTTTTTTTCATCCGCTCTATTTGAACCACACTTTGAGACAAGAATCATCGACACTTATCTCATCTTCTTGCTCTATTTATCCACCAAGAAAACGAGCCTCTGGGATCAATCGAGATGATCCGTTTCATTAAAAGAAAGTAATTCCGGACCAGGCCATTTCAGCTGGGAAACCGAGCAATTGCCAAGTGCCGGCAATCGTGTAAAAGGCCTTTCGGCAACTTCTGCCAGCAAAGAGTGCTCACGTCCTACAAGAAGACCAAGTGCTGCCGTTAAAACCCCCCCATGAGCAACAATAATCATGCTGCGAACAGGCCGGACTGAAAGAAACTTCAGGGCGTGACGTCCTCGTTCCGCAAGTTGTCGCCTTGATTCTCCGCCCGGTATCTGAAAATCAACATCACCTGAACGCCATCGAGCAACAGCCTCAGGAAACCGATCCGCCAGGTCATCCCATAGGTGACCTTGGAATACTCCGGCATTCAACTCAGCAAGTTTGTCTTCCAACTGGACGGGCAGGCCTATTGCCGTTCCGATTACCTCGGCCGTCTCCTGAGCACGGCAAAGCGGACTACTCCAGAGTTCACAGGATTGATCTCGGAACGATTGACTTTTGCACCATGCAGCGACAGCGACTGCCTGCTGACGGCCTGTATCGGAAAGTTTTACATTTGCTTGTCCTTGAACTCTTCCTTCGCGGTTCGACAAACTTTCACCATGGCGAATCAGGATCTGAAGCATAGATTTTTTATATCTACAAGGAAATCAATCGCTTGCAACATTTTCCTGTTCATACACCTCGGATAGACGGTCAACAAAATGAGGGCTGGCATTCTGAAGCATGAACACCTCACTGTCGGCTTGACTTGCTCCACGAGGACGAACAATGCATATCACCTCTGCGTCTCCTCCATGTTCCCGCACGTGATCGAGTAGAGCTTGCTCACCGACAGAAAGACTCTGCATCTGTTTGCCATCTTCCATGGACTGTGGCAACGGTGGAGTTAAGAATTCACTTTCATTTTGATCAACGCTTAGAGAGCCACCACCTTCGGCGGGAAACCGTGGACCACTTGACGCTGTCGGAACAGCATCTGCCCTATCGCGACGATCAAAAGAAAAAGCTGGCATTGCATCCGGCAAATGAGGTACAGTTGATTTGTCG
>DONH01000303.1:5405-5961 GCA_003509235.1 Planctomycetaceae bacterium | reverse complement strand
ATCATGATATGGAGATTAGTCATGTCATTCGAGCAGAGGAACACCTCTCCAATACACCTCGACAAGCCTTTATCTACCAGAGCCTCGGCTACACATTGCCAACTTTTGCTCATCTGCCACTTGTTGCAGAACCCGGGAGTCGAACAAAGCTCAGCAAGCGTAAACTTTCAAAATATCTCAAAAACCGTGACTTTGCTCAGGTCAATGAGCACGGCATGAAGATCGCAAACCAGATTGGTCTTGAACCAGAGTCTGATACATTCAACCCGGTTATTGTCGATTTCTATCGCGATGTTGGCTACCTTCCATGGGCCATCGACAATTACCTCACGCTCCTTGGTTGGTCTCTTGATGATCACACCGAGTTCTTTAGTCGCAGTCAACTTATTGAGCACTTTTCACTCGAACGTGTGAATAGCTCACCCGCAAGTTTTGATCCAAAGAAGTTGTGGACGGTCCAGGATCATTACATGCAGCAACTCTCCACAGCCGAGAAACTGGACATTATGATGCCATTTCTGTTGAAGGCCGGCCTCGTTGACGAGCCGATAACTGA
>DONH01000303.1:0-5094 GCA_003509235.1 Planctomycetaceae bacterium | reverse complement strand
GTTGACGAGCCGATAACTGATGAGATAAAAGGTCTCGTTGCGCAAATTATTGAAGCATCAGGTGACCGTCTCAAGGTTGCCGGAGACATCCTGACATATGCCACCTTTTTCCTTGTGAAAGACTTGGTGCTGGATCCCGCAGCTGTAACTAAAAGATTGGCGAAGCCCGGAACTGCAAATCTGCTCAAACGTTTCATCGAGCACATTGAAGCGATTGAGCTATTCCATCCTGAAACGCTCGAATCTGCCCTCAAGTCTGTTGTTGAACATGCAGGGAAGAAGGTCGGCGATCTTATCCACCCGGTGCGTGTGGCGGTAACAGGGACAACAGTCGGGCCAGGGCTCTATGACTGCCTCGTTATTTTAGGTCGTGAAAAATCTCTGGATCGACTCCGCGCTGCTCTCGAATTCTGTCAATAAAAAACTTTGGTAGGCGCACGGTGCAGGAAACGGGTACAGTTCGATTTGAAGATAAATGGTTTTCTCAGAAAGCTATGTTTATGAATCAAAATTTTAAATTCCGAAGGAGATATGAATGCCGCTGCTTGTCGTTGGAAGTGTAGCCTTTGATTGCGTCGAAACCCCAACAGACAGGCGAGACGATGTCCTCGGGGGCTCTGCTGTATTTTTTTCATATGCAGCAAGTTTTTTCTCGCCGGTCCGCATAATCGGAGCAGTGGGCGAAGACTGGCCTGAAGAGCATACTTCCATGCTTCAACAAAAGGGAATCGACACATCGGGACTTCAGATAATTCCTGGTGGCAAGACATTCCGATGGCGAGGCCGTTACCTTCCAAACATGAATGACCGCGAAACCATTGAAGTGCATCTGAATGTGCTTGATGAATTCCAGCCAAAATTAGGCGTATCGCACCAAGACTGCCGATTTCTTTTTCTTGGAAATGCGTCCCCTGCAGTCCAGCTCAACGTTCTCGAACAAGCCAAGAATGCTGAATTGACTGTTGCGGACACCATGGATCTATGGATCAACATACAAAGAGATGAGCTCGGTGAACTGCTACAAAAAATTGACGGTCTCGTTCTTAATGACGCCGAGGCAAAACTACTCGCGGAGGATGAAAACCTCGTCCGAGCGGGTCACACCATACGCGCGATGGGGCCAAAATTTGTAGTCATCAAAAAAGGTGAGCATGGAGCCATGTTTTTTAGTGAACATGAAATGTATGTCATGCCAGCCTTCCCAACCGAAAAAGTACTCGACCCAACTGGTGCCGGTGACAGTTTCGCCGGGGGCATGATGGGGCACCTTGCCTCAATCGGCCGATTCGACCCTCAAGCGTTGAAAGAAGCTCTCGCCTACGGAACTGTTACTGCCAGTTTTACTGTTGAAGACTTCAGCCTTGACCGACTCGAAAAGCTGGATCGCTCAATGGTCGACCAGCGATTCAAAGAGTACCGACAAATGCTTAGCTTTTGACGATTCTAAGGCCGTGTGACAGGAACCATACCACCATCAGAATAGAAATCTCGGTTTTTCCACTTGCTAACCTAGGAAAATGCCGATACTATACGCATGTTCACCTTCAGCGTGTGGGGGTGATTGTGCGATGTGGTGTGTGCCCTTCGCTTGGTTGAGATACGCGAATGCAAACCTAATTTATTGCAAAGATTCAAAACTAACCTGTGTGGCGTAGCCGTTTTTCAAAGAATTGGTCACACTTTTGTTTCAATGCCTGTCGTAATGGTGGCATTCGCGCAGAAAGAATCGTTGAAAGGACTCGATAATGATTAGCGCGGTAAAACAATCACCCAAGACACCATCTGGATCGTCATCACAAAAAGAAGGAGCGTCACCACGTATGGCCAAGACGAAGCAATCGAAAGAGAAGGCCGTAGCATCCGAAACAAGTAGCCGATCAACGAAAAAGAAAAATGCGGCAAGTTCAGCTGATGCATTCATCGAAAAGAACCCCGTACTGAAGACAGCAGTTGCACAGATCGAAAAAGAGTTTGGTCAAGGCTCCATCATGCCACTAGGATCAGACTCAACAGTAGTTGTTCCGGGTATTCCAAGCGGAAGCCTCTCAGTCGACCTAGCACTTGGTGGAAATGGATTCCCTCGGGGTCGAATTATCGAAGTCTTTGGTCCCGAGTCGAGTGGCAAAACCACACTCGCACTTCACGCCGTGGCAGCAGCTCAAGCCAACGGTGGTGTCGCCGCATTTATCGATGCCGAACATGCGCTCGATCCAAGCTGGGCAAAGAAACTTGGCATAACGCTCGAAACACTACTCGTCAGCCAGCCAACCAGTGGTGAAGAAGCAATGAATATCACAGAATTGCTTATCAAATCAAATGCCGTTGATGTCATTGTCGTTGATTCTGTTGCGGCTCTCGTACCTCAAAAAGAACTCGATGGTGAGATCGGTGATTCGTTTGTGGGGCTCCAAGCTCGACTAATGAGCCAGGCGATGCGGAAACTTACAGGTGCGATAGCCAAAAGTAAGACCTGCGTGATCTTTATTAATCAGATACGTGAAAAAATTGGCGTCATGTTCGGTAGCCCAGAAACAACGCCCGGTGGACGAGCATTGAAGTTCTATTCGTCATGCCGGATAGACGTCCGCCGAATTGGAGCGCTCAAAGATGGTGAAGAAGTCGTTGGGCAACGTGTCCGTGTAAAAGTTGTCAAAAACAAAGTTGCCCCGCCTTTCCGCATTGCAGAGTTTGACATGATGCATGCTGATGGAATTAGTACAGAAGGTGATCTGATTGATCTCGGGCTGGCTGCCAAGTTGATTGAAAAATCAGGAACGTGGATCCGCTATAACGACTCACACTTGGGGCAGGGGCGCGAAAAGGCACGACTCTATCTCAAAGAAAATCCAGACGTTGCCGAAGAAATTCGGCAGAAAATCGTTACAAGCCGAGAACCTCTCCTGGAAACTGAAAAGGAGGAGAAGGCGTGACCTAAAACACCATTCCTACTCCAGCCATTCTGTAGATACTTTCTTAAGAAATCTACTCCATACACGCCCCTCAGGAGACTCTGACTCCTGAGGGGTTTTTTCGAGGAAATGCTGAAAGACGGCGTTAGATGCTCACAGTGCTAGCCGGCATACGAGCAAAAACAACTGGACTGTATCACACACCGAGACTCTGTATAGTGCGATATGTCCCCAATAATCCCGACACGTTCCGGAGCAAAGAAACTGATGAAGGCAGATGATCTCAGAGAAGCGTATCTTGCCTTTTTTGAATCAAAAGGTTGCACCCGTAGGCCAAGCGATGTGCTTGTTCCACGGTGGGACCCTTCCGTGTTATTCACGCCAGCCGGCATGAATCAATTTAAGGATCATTTCCTGGGGAAATGCAAGCTCGACTTCACGCGAGCAACATCCTGCCAAAAATGTCTGAGAACCGGAGACATTGAAAACGTTGGGCGAACACCACGGCATCATACGTTTTTTGAGATGCTAGGCAACTTTAGCTTTGGTGACTACTTTAAGCGTGAAGCAATTCTCTGGGCCTGGGAATTTCTTACGAGCCGCGATTGGTTGAACATAGCTCCAGAGCTACTTTCAATAACCGTTTATGAAGACGACGACGAGGCATATTGTATCTGGTCTGACGAGATCGGAGTGCCATCAACCCGTATTACACGAATGGGTGAAGATGACAATTTCTGGCCGGCAGGTGCTCCTTCCCGAGGCCCCGATGGCGTCTGCGGGCCTTGTAGTGAAGTTTTCTACCGAATGCCAAATGGCAGCGAAGTTGAAATCTGGAATCTAGTTTTTACGCAGCATAACCGAATTGGTGATCCACCCGATAACCTTCGACCACTTCCAAGCCGGAACATCGACACTGGTATGGGGCTGGAGCGCACATGCGCGATGCTTCAGGGAGTCGACAGCAACTTCCATATCGATATTCTTTTGCCCATCGTTGAAACTGTCGCTGAAACCTGTAAGCAGACATACATAGCCGACGACGACAACGGCCGCCGGATACGCCGAATCACTGACCATGTTCGAGCCTGCACATTTGCTATTCACGAGAATGTGCTACCGGGAAACAATGAAGAAAAGTATGTCGTCAAACGGCTTTTACGGAGGGCCGTACTCGATGGCTGGCAACTGGGCATGCGAGATCCATTTCTTCACACACTCCCCCCGGCGGTCGTAACGCAAATGACACACTCGTATCCAGAGTTGGCTGAAACTGTTGAGCATGTCACAAGCGTAATAAAACGAGAAGAAGAGTCTTTCCTAGCAACCATTGGCGGTGGCCTCACGCGCATCAACAAACTTTTTGACGGAATTCGTTCAACGGGTGGCGGTCTGGTCGGTGGCGAGGATGCCGCTGAACTCTATACAACGTATGGCTTTCCCCCGGAACTTCTTGAAACACTGGCCGCTGAAAGGAATTGCGCTTTTGACTGGAACGGCTTTCGGGACGCCATGGAAGCACACGGAAAGAAATCTGGGGCTGGCACTCGGGGAGAAGTATTCGCCTCTGGACCGCTTGATGCGTTAAAGAAAGCAATGCATGGATCAGATTTTGTCGGCTATGAATCCGCCAGAACAACCGGCAACATCGTCGGCATTATCGCACAAAATCGTCTCTGCGAATCACTGACAGAAGCAGACGCTGTACCGCCAGCAATTGAGCACAGCACAGATCAACTCATTACTGTCATCCTAGACAAAACCTGCTTCTACGGTGAATCTGGAGGACAGGTTGGCGACACTGGATGGATCGAGGGACCGAATGGTAAATTCGAAGTTATCGACACCCAAAGAGAAGGTGATTTCTTTCTTCACTGCGGCGTTCTACGCGAAGGTTCAATCGAACTTGGACAAGAGGTTCATGCTCACGTAGACGAAGGTCGACGCAAAGCAATTCGACGAGCCCATACGGCAACACACCTTGTCCATGCTGCGTTACAGCATTTTCTCGGGCCACACGCCGTACAGCAAGGCTCAAAAGTTGATGGTGACTTATTGCGATTCGATTTCAGTCACGCTTCACCCGTTGGTCAGGAAACGCT
This sequence comes from Planctomycetaceae bacterium, assembly GCA_003509235.1. GTDB lineage: Bacteria > Planctomycetota > Planctomycetia > Pirellulales > UBA1268 > UBA1268. The sequence goes on along the minus strand of DONH01000303.1, from coordinate 83 downwards.
CCGGGATATTGAAGCAATGGTGAATGAACGCACGCTAGAAGCGGCGGTTGTATCAGCAAACCTCTTGCCGTTAGAAGAGGCTC
>DONH01000435.1 GCA_003509235.1 Planctomycetaceae bacterium | reverse complement strand
AACGAGCAAACCGCACAGCCCTTGGGTTGAGATCAACAGCGATGACTCGAACGGAGTAACGACTGGCGACCAAACCCTGAACACCAGAACCACAACACAAATCCAACAAATTTTCAGCAAATTGACGAGGTGCTGTCTGGACAAGGCCATGACTATCCATGCCGATGTACATGACGGGCTCTTCATCAAGGGAGTCACCCTCACACAACTGATAACGGTGGTCAGTCGCGAAGAACATGCCCCCTGAGCAGAACAAATCAACGGTGGATCTCAGATCACCATTCTCATCGGCGACTAATAGACCCAGGCAAAGAAATGCCTTGACAACCTGAGCAGTCAAGAGGTCTGAAATTCTCTCGTAACCACAAGCTCCCCTTAAAAGAAACAAACGAATGAGATCTGCCAATGGTGTATCGGGCAGTTGATACGCGCTGTGCCAATGAAGACGGGTCGGCTCGAGAGATTGAAGAGACGTCAAACCAAGCAAGTCTGCAATACTCTCTTCTGAGTAGTCATAAAGGCGAAGGGAGTTTGCAAAGGATCGAAGCGTCTCCTCAATCCTGAATTCCGGATCAGCAAATGGTTCGAGTGTGTGAGTAACGTCTTCAGGCAATTGCGATCCATCCTTATCTTGCAATGAGATCCAACCTTCCGATGCCTGCAGACCGAAGCGAGCCTCATCCTGAAGCAAATGTTGAACAGCTTCATTAAATTCACGGTGGGATAACCCCAAACGACAACGCAAATCCTGAGGGCATTGATCAAACGACAACCGCGTCGCCAACAGCAGCTCAACTTGCTTTCGATTGAGGGAATAACTTAACTGCTGCTCATTTAGTTCAGCCAATGTGCACTGACCAAGAGGATCAAGCAACAGGATCGCATTGGGACCAAGATTCGTCTTCAGAGGTGCAACGAAACCATGCTCTGGAAAACGAAGGCTCGTGGACTTATATCGACCTCCTTCAGCAGACAACTTGCTAAGTTCATTGGGCGTCCAACGCTGGGTTCTTGCACCATGAAAGAGAGCGCGATCCAGCTCAGACATCAAGGGCAACATCGATGGAATTGCCACTGAAAGCCCTTCGGGAAGTGACTCCTCCTTCAATACAGCCTCATGTTCAAGATAATTTCTGACGGGTTCGTGACGCTTTCTAATCCAAAAATGATCTAATGCTAAATAGTCGATATCTGTACTTAAAAAGGTAGCAATTGCCTCCTCAGGGGTTTCAACAATCGGTTGCCCAGCAACATTGAAGCTTGTATTGAGTAACACAGGAACCCCGCCTCTGACATCGCATAACGAATGGCATAAAGCCGTTAAGAATGGATTATCTTCTTCTGTACAGGTTTGTAATCGCCCGGTACCATCCGCATGGGTAATAGCTGGTAACAAGGCCTGAAATTCAGGCTTAACATCAACAACCAGAAGCATGAATGGACTATTAGTCGCAATCTCGAAAACTTCTGAAGCTCGCTCCAAAGGGATCACAGGAGCAAACGGTCGGAAGGCCTCTCGAAACTTCACCCTGGCATTCACAACATCTTTCATCCGGGCATACATCGGATCTGCAAGGATCGAGCGATGTCCCAAGGCTCGTGGTCCAAACTCCGCACCCGCTTCGAAACGAGCCACGATGCTCCCCTTAGCCAAGGCTGTGGCGACAGAATCAACCATCCCCTGAGTCGTTGTCTCTTCAACTTCGATTAAATCGGCGTATTGCCGAAGTGCATATGCAAAAGATTCCGGTGTAGGAGGAGATCCCAGTGTGGCCTTTCGCAGAATCGGCCGATTTGTTCCGCCTTCCAGTTCTGCATAAGCCCAATAAGCACACCCTGCAGCAATACCGTTATCACCAGCTCCAGGAAAAACAAAAATGTCATCCAGGCCACATTTTTCGAAGATTTTTTGATTAGCCACAGAATTCAGTGCAACCCCCCCGGCCATCGATAGTTTTTTCAAGCCGGTCTGTTCCTTCGCAACAGAAACAATATGGATAAGGGATTTTTCCAATTCCTGTTGAACCTTATAAGCCAAATCAACCAACCACGGACGGAAATATGCAGGATCATCACCTTGGTCATAAGTTTTTTCCAAAGCGGCCACTTCAAGGAAGATGTCATAGGCCGAGATGGAGACTCGAGGTTCTCCATGGACCGGCTGAAACCACGGCATCAAGGCCTCATGAGGTCTGCCGAAGGCAGACAATCCCATCAACTTTCCAGCCTCCGGATAGCTGATTGAATTCCCAATCCTGGTTTCGAAACCTGCCTTGCGGGAGATGTAATCGTAAACAAAGCCGAGCGTCGATAAACCGGCGAGATGGGCTTGCACTGATTCAAGATGCAGTGGTTTTAAACAGCCCTGAGAGGCAATATAAAGACTGAAAGATTCAGTGGCCCATCCCTTGCCAGCCTGATAAACAGTGGACCCACTACCATCAACAACTAGAACCAAACACTCATCAAATCCTGACGGCCAATAGGCACTATAGGCATGTGCTAAGTGATGACTCGGCACAGTGCGAACCAATTGAGAAATATCACGCGAGAATTTACCTCGTAGGATGTCAGGGCCATGATCTCGACCAGGCATATTTGCTGTAATCGTGGCCATCGCCGAGACCGGCAGCTCCAGTGCATCGAGGCAGTAGCGAATACAATCTCCAGGCACCTGAATTTGACGAAGCGACTGGGATGCTTGAAGCATGAAACCAACACTGTGCTTGATACCGTCGAGTCGCTCCTGTTCAATAGCAACAAGAATCTCGCCATTTTTCACTACTGCAACAGAGCGGTCATGGCCCATGTTGATTCCCATATGGAATTGATCCATCGCAACCTCAGAAAAGCCAATGATTGATGCCACATTGATAGCAAAAAAGCAACGAAA
>DONH01000226.1 GCA_003509235.1 Planctomycetaceae bacterium | reverse complement strand
TTGCCGTAATCAAGAAGATCGACCGAATGTCAGAATAAGCGTTCGGCACGGCTGTCAGTGTGGTCTTTATAAATTAGTAATCAAGAAATTCATCAAGAGCTTCTCGGAGTGCTTCGGTATCAGTTTCAATGCCAGTCAGGTTTCGGAAATTGATTGCCATAATACATGCGATTACCTCAAGGCCATCAATTCGGCAGGAGTTGGCATTCGTTGCTGCCTTTAGTGTTTCTGATGCCTTTGGATCAAGTGAGGTGTCGACAACAACAAGATCTTCTCGAAATTCAGGGAGCTGAAAATCGTCAGGAATAGGTCGATTGCCTTCAGCAGCAATGATAATGCCGATGTCTTCATTCGTTAGATTCACTTTGTTTTCAACGACTGATGCATTTCCCCCCTCAACCGCATTTATCGCTTTTGCCAAAGTGGATGCTTGACTGTCCCAAGGGTCTACAACAGTGATTCCCGGAGTACCTGCAAGCGTTAACTCAAGCGCAAGAGAACGAGCAAGAAGGTTCGTTCCGAGAATAAGTGAACGTGTTGTTGAGGGATCTGCATGGAGCCGAATCGAATCAAGCACACCCCGACCAAGTGTGAGATGAGCAACGAGCTGCCCATCCTTATTTCGTTCCAATAAGTTACAGCCTCCGGCGAACTGTGCAGCCGGGCTTACAGATGTGGTGAAGCCAACAGCAGTCTCTTGTAAAGAGCCAGCAAGCATGCATCCACCAAATCCTAAGGCGGAAATACCTGCAATCGCGTCAGCGAGACGAACCGGTGATACCTCTAGCGTCAGAAATCTCCAATCAAGTGAGTCCTGAGCGACAACTCTCTCGAAAAGGAATTGCGCAGGATTACCGGCAGCCGGGTGACCGAGAACAGCGATGACTTCCTGCAGGGCCGGGTTTATCATGGCATTCAGTACCGTACTTTCCTTCACTGAATGATTAACGAAACGTGTGTGCTCGAAACTAATGACGGCTCGATCAAAATAGTATTCACGTTATACAGGCTGCCCAATCACTGCTACAAATCGTGGATCATCACGAATCGGATCAAAGTCACTTTCGCAACTTGTCAGCGACCTGAAACGGTCGTCTGAGGTAATCGCCTTTGTGAGATATTCAATTGCAGCAGGGACATTTCCGGCTAGGGAGTGGTAGCAAGAGAGGTTATATGCAAGAATTGAGTCATCACCACAAATATCGATACCTTGGGTCAGTACGGTAATTGCCTCTTGGAGTTTTCCCAAACGCTTTAAGCACCATCCTAAACCGAGCCAACTCGTCACAGACTGGGGGGTGTTGGCAACGGCGTGCTGAAAATAGGGTAGGGCATCTGAAAACTGCCCGAGCGCTCGAAGTGCCTCGGCTCGCAATACGATGGCATTGCCATTTGAACGTTCTGCCTCAGAAAGTTTGTCTAACAACTGAATAGCAGTGCGTAGAAGCTTTTGAGCCGGTTTTGAAATTTCTTGATCAGGTGTCATGTTGAACTCCGCAAGTTCAATGCAACCAGACGCCTGTCTCAGTAAGGCCGAATGCCGTACGTTTTCAAGCGAAATCATGTTTTCGAGAGATAAGGACATCTCAGAACCTCGAATCAAGCGAGTCACTATCCCATGCATTTTAGAAACCAAGGGAGTTTTACGGAGAGGAAGCGTCCTATTTTTACGGTACTGACCGTAAGAAAGTTCGGTTTTCATTCAAAAACAGCCCTGAATACAGGCTGTGTGAACGTCAGGCCGATTTTTGGTACGGATTTGGCGGGAACGTGACACTATTAAAAGTAGCGGAATGAATTGGCGGACGTAGCATTCCTCAGTGTTGTGCTGAACCGCGTGCATGTGAATTCATAGATTTGAGGAATTTCAAATGCGACTGACTGTCAGAACTTTGTTGGCGTGGCGAGACCGCGTGCTCTCTAAAGAGGACCAACGTGATTTAGACGAAAAAGTTTTATCTCACAATGCTGCTCAAGAAATTGAACAGCGGATTGAGCGAGTGCTCGGGAATCTTGACCTACCATCGCCGCGAGTAGATGCTGCAGGCTTATCTGCCAGCGCGAATAGTATGGCTGAATTTCTCGATAATGCATTGCCCGAAGAATGCCTTGGTTCCTTTGAGTCAAATTGCATCGAGTCTGACGTTCAGTTATGCGAAGCAGCTGAGTGCCATCAGTTTCTTTCGGAAATGCTTGGGCAGCATGAGTTGATGGCAGAACTAACAGATGAAGAAAGTCGCAAACTGATTGAGTTGACCTCAAGAAAAGCTTCTTTGTTAACGGGCCAAGTGGGCCATTCGGCAGACATGGAAAATGCGCGTGCTATTCGAGCAGAGCTTGATACTCTAGCCCTTGATTCCCGTGGCGAAGAATCAGCAGATGTCGTAGCTGAGTCTAGAAAGAAGCAGCTTTTTGCCCCACTTGCCATTGTCATGGCAATAGTGCTGCTCCTTCTTCTTATGAGTGCGTTTGGAGTCCAACTACTTCGCACATTTGGGCGCACCCAAGTTCAGCAGCAAGTAGCCCAGTCACCAGTGCCCTCTGATTTTGTGTTTGAAAATAATGATGCGAAACCCAAAACGGATCAGAGACAGATTCAACCCACTCTTGGACCAGAATTGTCTGAAGAGGGATTGCCCGAAAAGGAATCTGACAAATCATCGCGAGGCGTTGATGGTGGGGCAAAGCCACGAGCAACTCAGGTTGTGTCATCTCAGACACGTGCCCCGTCATTTCCTGTTCAGGCAGAGTCTCCTTCCTCGGAGGCTGATACACCAAACCCAACAATGGTAGGCAACACAACGGTGCCTCAGGGCACCGCCATGGCTATTGGTTCATCTTTGTCCCCAGCGTCTACCGTTCCGCCTCCGCCGTCAACAACAACTATTACGAATGCAAACACACTGCAAAAAAATGTGCCCGTGCTAGGTCCAGACAAACCGATCCTTGGTTTTTTGGAAAGTGACGCGAATATCGGGTGGGGTGTTGTTCTTCATCGAAATCGTGAAGCTGATCGAAGGGAATTGGATGGCTGGCAAGCCTTGCCGACGGA
>DONH01000367.1 GCA_003509235.1 Planctomycetaceae bacterium | reverse complement strand
CTCTCACTTCGAAAGAGTCGACTCTGAAACTCTAGCCTCTATCGAGGAAGACGTGAACAATAAAATTCTCGCTAACATTTCTCTTGATGAAAGGCGTTCAATTCCTCTTGAGCAAGCTCAGGCAGAGGGCGCAATGATGCTGTTTGGTGAAAAGTACCCTGACGTTGTCCGAATGGTTTCCATTGATGAAATCAGTAGGGAACTCTGTGGGGGAACGCACGTCGGCAATACCGGTGAAATCGGACTTGTAAAAATCATTCACGAGGAGAGTGTATCAGCCGGAACACGACGAGTCGTTGCAGTAACGGGGCACCGTGCCCTCGAACGGTTCCGGGAGGCAGAAGCCACTCTCGCAGACTCAGCAAATGCCCTCAAGGTCCCCGTGCCTGATCTACCAACTCGACTAAAATCGTTAACAAAAGAGCTTAAGACCCTAAAACGACAGGCTGCAACAAATAAAGCTGACATTTCTATCGATGAGCTACTGAATTCAGCAGAGGAAGTCGCTGGTGTTCGAATTGTTGTTGCAGATGCTACAGGATGTAATGCAGCAGCAATGCGTCAATGCATCGACCAACTTCGTCGAAAGGCAAGCCCTATCGCCGTCCTTCTTGGAAGCGCTGAGAATGGAAAAGTCACACTTGTTGCAGGAATTAGTCGCGAAGTTGAATCCAAAGGAGTTTCAGCAGGCACATGGATACGTGAACCTGCGGCTCTCGTGGGAGGCCGTGGTGGCGGACGCCCAGATTTAGCACAAGCTGGTGGCAAGCTCTCGGCAAAGCTACCCGAGGCGCTTACCCGTGCAAAGCAGGAAATACTAGACTGCCTCAAAGACTAAGAGATTCCCAAAGCCTTTAATGCCTCCACGCCACCAAGCAACCCACACTTACGCCAACAATTTTTCGACGGCTTCGATTGCTGAATCATAATCTGGTTCTTCTGCAACCTCTGGAACAACTTGGACATACTGAACAACGCCTTCGCTATCGAGAACAAAAACTGCTCTCGCGAGAATTTTCAGCTCATCGATGAGCACGCCCCAGTCTTTTCCAAAACTACGATCCATGTAGTCGCTTCCGTTTTTCATAGATTCGATTGATTCGGCACCACAAAAACGATTCATTGCAAATGGCAAGTCAAGGCTCACCGTCAATGCAGAAACTTTGTCTCCCAGAGAGGCAACTCGCGCATTGAACGTTTTTGTTTGAACCTGGCAGACCGGTGTATCGAGAGAAGGAACGACACTCACGATCAGCGGCTTCCCCGAAAAATCGTCTCGTTTCACGTGCTGCATTCCATCTGCCCCATAACAATGAAGATCAAAATCTGGGGCCTTCACTCCTGGCATCAATTCATCGCCAACAAGTGTTAACGGATTGCCTTTGAAAGTAACTGCGCCAGTGCGATGATTCGTCATAAGAGACTCCTTGAACTAAACTGTTAGAATTCGATATGGTGCTAGAAGTATTGCGAGACAAAGCAATGACACAACCCCACGCTGTAAAGTAACGGGCCTCTCGGCATCATCTGCCATCCCAGGCACATACGCACCCCTTCCAAACCTATTCAGTCTCAAAAATCACATTATCAATGCGACTTATTGGACAAACTAGTCAACGTCTCGGATTACTCCTTCCGGCATTTGCAATTATCCTTGAGCTCAATCACACAATTAGCCTTGGACAGATGCTGATGATGCTGGTTGCCTCAGTGTGTCTTTTTGGCATAGGCCGTATTCTAGAGGGCTACGGTCAGACCTAAACGACTTCCTTCAGCTACCCAAGAGCAATTGACTCTGCTACTCATACACCACTCGTCTCTTTGGAAGTATTCATGTTTACCCCACTAATTTTTAAACCACTCTATCGCCAGTATCTTTGGGGTGGACGTCGATTTCAGAGCTTGCTTGGACGCGAATTAGAGCAGCCTGGGCCCTACGCCGAATCATGGGAGATCGTCGACCACGGAAACGACCAGAGCATTGTCAGTTACGGTCCGCTTGCCGGAAAAAGCCTCGGTGAGTTAATGCGAGAGGACCCGCAAGGCTTGGCTGGCATCTCAACACCGAGCACGTTCCCTCTTTTGTTCAAATTTCTCGACGCGCACAAAGTACTTTCTGTACAGGTTCACCCGGACGATGAGGCTGCCTCACAAAGAACTCCACCCGACCGAGGCAAGACTGAGGCTTGGTATGTTGTCGAAGCAGAACCAGGGAGCAAAATCTATGCAGGCCTGCGGGATGGCATAGACGAGCCTTCGCTACGGAAAGCAATCACGGCAGGAACGTGTGAAGAAGTGCTCCACGTCATCCAACCCAAGGCAGGAGACTGCATATTCATTCCTGCCGGTACTGTTCATGCAATAGGAGCCGGCTTGGTCATTGCCGAAATTCAACAGTCGAGTGATATCACCTTCCGTCTATTTGATTGGAACCGTGTTGATAAAAACAATACACCCAGAGCCCTTCACCTTGACGAAGGAATCGAGGCAACTCGGTTTTTGGGGCCAGTCACACTCGCTCCAAAAAAACCTACAACTGACCCAGCTGTTCGACGACTTGTGGAATGTTCCTATTTCTTTTTCGACGAGGTGCGTCCGAATTCAGCGTGGATGACAACTGGGAGTTGTTGTGAAATTATTGCAGTCTTATCTGGTGTGTTGAAGCTTCCCCCTGACTGGAATCTACCAACACTTCGAAAAGGTGACTGCGCTCTCTTTCCTGCCGAGCTTCAACCGCAGAGTCTTTCATGCCAGCGAGATGATCACGAGAATCCACACTTTCTAAGAATCACTGTTCCGCCACCACGAGAAACGGTGCAAAAAAACGCTTAAATCCGTCGGAAACATCTGGTTTTCGACCTTGGGAAACGCCGGAGGTCTCACTAGACTCTCAGTTTGTTCGAGTGGTTCCACGTTTTTTGGAGTGAGCACCCATGCACGTTACCCGCGCAGTGGTAGTAATTTGCTGTTTTGCATGCACAGGCTGTGCCTCACTCGGACGGCCCGACTGGGCCCAACCCGGTCCGGCAGCCAAACAGAGACGACGAGCGGTTCGTTTCGACCCCTATTTGCAAGATGATATTGCTCCGTCTGTATTGAGATTGCCACTGATGGACGGAGCTCGGCCGCGTGATTTTGCAGATCCGGTACCAGAAGTCACACGATCTCGCTGGTGGGCGCCCGTGCGGTAGCACAATGCTGTATCCTTGAGAGATAACCACTTCCTCTGGAAACTCATCCTGTGCCTCCATCACCCCGTAACCAGTCAAAAGCCGCGAAACAGATTTCTCGAAGCCATTTGGCCCGAAAAGCACCACTACGGCCTGAATCGGGTCGCCCACGATACGGAAAAAATCCACGTTTCGGCATGGATGACGATGGGCTTGAACGACTTCAAAAAGTGCTTGCTGCGGCGGGTCTTGGCAGCCGTCGCTCATGTGAAGAACTCATAACCTCGGGTCGAGTGGAGGTTGATCACGAGATTATTACAACTCTTGGAAGCAAGGTCGATCCGGTACGACAGCAAATTCGTGTTGATGGAGAACGATTACCCAACCCGCGACGTACCGTCTATCTCCTCAATAAACCTGTTGGTGTCGTAACAACTAATTTCGACCCTTCAGGCCGCCCACGAGTAATTGACCTTGTACCGGCAGATCAACGTCTATTCCCTATCGGTCGTCTCGATCGTGCTAGTGAGGGCCTTATTCTTGTGACAAATGATGGCGAACTAGGCAATCTTCTAACTCATCCACGATATGGAGTTGAAAAGAAATATTTGGTTCAAATCGCAGGTATTCCGACGGCGGAGACAATTGAATCACTGCGGCAAGGGATTAGTCTTGCAGAAGCGACGGTGCAAGCAAAAAGGGTTACAGTCCGTTCACAACACAAACAAAGCACCGTCTTAGAGATGGTGCTGGACGAGGGGCGCAATCGAGAAATACGAAGAATGCTTGCATCTCTTGGCCATAAAGTACAGCAACTTAAGCGCATTGCAGTGGGTGACTTGACTCTTGGAAATCTTCTACCAGGGCAGTGGCGCAAATTGACGTGGGAGGAGGTCGAGCGTTTACGTAAATCTGCAACTGTCGCAGTGGGTGACTTTCGAACACGAGCACCACGCACCAATGCACCCAAAAGGACGTATGGTGGCAGACCAAGAACACACCGTGACAGTTCCAATGGCGAGAGTGGTCGTCGGTCGAATGAACAGAGTGGAAAACGACGGCCAAAACGACCCGGTAAAGCGTCCTCTTGGAGAAAACGTCTCCAGTAGAGGGGCAGCGAGTTAGAATAAGAATGCGTTCAGTCTCTTGAATCCACTACAACCACACAATGCGACGTCAACTTCTCCTAACTTGTGAAAGTGTTTTATCAACAAGATAAAC
>DONH01000249.1 GCA_003509235.1 Planctomycetaceae bacterium | reverse complement strand
CCAGTTGTTGACTGCGTTGAGTCACTTTTTACTGAAAATGGTTCTTCTGAAACCCCTGATCCTTCAAGCAGTATCGCAATGCTCTCACCCTCCGGACGACCACTCACCCAAGAGGTTGTTGAGGAGTTCGCTGAACGACAACGCCTCATACTTCTCTGTGGACGGTATGAGGGTTTTGATCAGCGCATCTGTGACACACTGCAGCCAGACCTCATTTCCGTTGGTAATTATGTCCTTTCAGGCGGTGAAGTAGCTGCTATGGTGATTATTGATGCTGTTGCTAGGCTAATACCTGGTGTCATTGGTGACTCACAAAGTGCTGTCGATGATTCATTCTCAGGCACCGAACGCCTCATTGAAGGTCCACAGTACACACGTCCTCGTGAATATCGTGGTCTCCGGGTACCCGATGTTCTATTAACCGGTGACCATCAACGAATTGCTGATTGGCGTAAAACTCAGGCGATACTTACCACTCGCAGGCAAACAAACACACACACAGAAAAATAATTTACAACAGCCCAATATATTTTTAGGAGATCCGAAAATGAGTCAGCAAATTCTCGATCATGTCGAGTCAAATAGCCTCAAAACAGAAATTGATAAATTCGAAATCGGTGACACGGTAGATGTTCACAATCGTATTCTTGAAGGGAATAAAGAGCGGACCCAGGTCTTCAATGGTGTTGTCATTGCCCGTAGTGGTTCTGGCAGTCGCGAAATGTTTACTGTTCGCCGAATTGTTTCTGGTGAAGGCGTGGAACGTAAATTCCCTGTTCATTCTCCAAAAATTGCAAAGATTGTTGTGAAGCGCTCCGGCGTTACACGACGCGCGAAGTTGTATTATTTGCGAGACCGTGTAGGCAAGGCTGTACGTCTTCGTGAACGACGAACCGACGTTGTAACCAAATAATGACACGTGTGATCCGATAGTTACAAAGAGGGCTTGAGTGGCCACTCGCAAAACAATTGGCCTTCGAGGTGAACAAGAAGCCGTCCGCTATCTTCGAAAACGGGGATATAAAATAATAGCTCACCGGGATCGCATTCTGCGCGGTGATATCGATATCGTAGCTATGGATAAGCGTGCGGTTGTCTTTGTCGAAGTACGTTCTAAAACAAGCGCCGAACACGGGCATCCTGCTGAAACAATCGATACACGGAAAAAACAACGTATTTGTATGTTAGCCAATGCCTATATACAGCAGCATCGACTTGAAGCTTATTCTTTTCGGCTTGATGTCGTTACGGTTCTTTTCTCAAATTCCAAAGAAGTTCAAAACCGTTGGCTCTTTTGGCGTTCCGGTGATTCACCAATCATTGAGCATTTTCAGAATGCCTTCGAAAGTGACGCCTAGAGCTGCTCTTTCACCGAAAGAAGGTCACTTATTTCATCTGCTCTAGTAAAGACTCGCAAACTGTGACTGGGTACAACGTGTGCAAGAATCTTGAGGCCGGATTCCACTTTTTGCTTGGACCTTCTACTAGGAACACGACGAATCGCAACACCTGCTATCTGAGTTCGACGCTGCTGGGCTACTTTTGCATAGACCTCAGGATCTCGCTCTCCAGAGTCACCGACAAGAATAAATTTTCGGTGTGGAAAGTGATCTATTATTTCATTGATTACATCCTGCTTTGATTTTTTTGAAGAACGCATTCTCCCAAGTGGTGTTGAATCCTTTAAACGGAAAAGCTTCAGATGCATTGATCCGTCTGGCAGGCCCACAGAATGAAAAAAATCATTGAGTGGTTTCGTAAGTTGCCAAGGGCTAGCTGATACATAATGAAAGGCTGCTCCAGACGATGACCATCGTTTATAAAGATCAACCATGTCTGGAATTGGTACAAATTCTCGCAAGAGGGTATTTGCCAAGAGTTCTCGACGATCCGCAACATTTGTAATTTTGACTGTATCGTCAATATCAGAAATAACTGAGATACCGTTCGGGTGGACCAATTGAACGAAGCCTGTGGTTGTCACGGGCCTGGAATCTATGTCTTCATCCACCGATTCAAAACAAAGTTTTTGCCCGTACGGTGTCTCTACTGCGCTTGCGGACACTGTTTGTGCATCAAGGTCAAAATTTGCTTCAAAGTGACCAGTGCGCTTAGAGATGCCAACATCAATTATGTTTCCCCCAAGCATAATCTGAACGGACTGTCCTGATATTCGCTGAAACAGAAATTTCTCTGAACGGGCTTGAAAAATTGGTGATCGAAGTTGACCTTCATCCAATTTTAAAATCCTCTTCACGACCGCGTAGGCCACCGTTCGCCGACGACTAGCCACTGGAAGGTGCTGTGTGACCATACCGTGAATATTGACCCGCCAAACGCCTGTGGCCTCGATCCACTTGGCATAGGTTGGGAAGAACGTAATCATGTTTAGATGAAACTGGGGCCAACGAGCGACGGAATACCGAGTGAAACCTTGCAATGGCCGCTTCGTGTATTCTAATACGTTTTCGGCTGTTACTACACAACCTCGGCTAAATGGTACGGAAAATAACGAACATTCCAAAAAATACAGTGGAGACTAATTAATGGGAGTGAAGAAGTCAGGTAAAGGGCGACGAAAACTCGGGCAAAAGAAACGACGTATGCGAGCGAAAATTCGTCATCGTAAGGGCTAAAAATAACGACAAGAGAAATCTTGTACTGGCTCTGGCAAAATTTATTCTCACTTTTCTTGCCCCGTCCGTGGTGTGTTGTAGGGTTGCTAGGCTTCTCAGGAGTGCTGAGGGCTAGTCTCTATCCACAATAATGGCGGTCCTTGTAGGTCCGCCTTGCCACAGGGAGTAAGGATCAATGTCAAGGACGCCGTGGATCTATCGAGCCATCGCATGCGTGTCAGTTGTGCTGGCCGCCGCAGGGCTTACCGGCTGCAAAAGCCTTCAGGAACGTTATATTAAATTTGAAGTCTGGAAGTACGAAAGGTGCTTTGGACATCTACCACCGGGCTTTACACCCAACGGTGCAATTCCGCCTCAAATTGCTACACCGGCTACCATGCGACCATGTAATGCACCTGGATGCCAACCGTGTGCACCAGTGAACACATGTAATAACTGTGGCAATGGTGTCCCACTTGCTGGAAGTAGTATGGTTCCTGGCACCGTTGGTTCACCACAGACCATACGAGCTAGTAAGCCTGTTGTTATTTCCGATGAGGTAGTCTTGCCTTAGGAAAGAGGAGTACATGCTTCTAAAACACAACATTATTTCGTGTTGGTGGAAGCTGGGTCGAATTACTTAAGCCAACGTCTCTGATTCTGCAGGAAATGCTTTGGACTCAACATCTTGTCGCCAAGAGGTTAGGGCATCCAAAACGGTTTCCTTCGTGTCAGCATACGACCTGACAAACCGAGGGATGCGATCAATAGAGAGACCTATTAAGTCGTGCATGACTAGGACTTGACCATCGCAGTCAGGGCCTGCCCCGATTCCTATCGTTGGTATTTGTAGTGCAGCCGTTATCTCTGCCGCTAGCTTTGATGGCACGCATTCCAAAACAACACCGCAGGCACCTGCTGCTGCTGCTGCTGTTGCGTCAGCGAGAAGTTGTTCTCTGTCTCTTTGGATACGATATCCGCCGAGTTGATGTACCGCCTGAGGACGAAGCCCTACATGTGCCATCACTGGAACACCAGCTTCAACAATTCCGGCTATGACGTCTTGCTGGCCCGATGTTCCTTCAAGCTTAATTGCCTGACAACCTGTTTCCTGCAGAATTCTAGCTGCAGATTCAATTGCTTTGCCCACGCCCAAATGCTGTAACGGAAATGGGAGATCAACGAACACCATGGCTCGTTGAACGGCACGAGAAACAATTTCTCCGTGATAAATCATTTGTTCGATCGTGGCTGAAACTGTTGTCTCTCGACCGGCTATGACCATCGCAAGACTGTCACCGACAAGAACACAGTCGACGCCCGCGGAGTCTGCAAGGCAACCTGACCACCAGTCATAGGCAGTAACCATACTTATCGGTCGACCACTCTGCTTAGCAAGGGCTAAGTCACGAATCGTAAGGGAATGAAATTCGTTATCTTGGTCTTGCATAAAGTTAACGATCCAAAAAGTTTTTAGGTATATTTTGTTTTCACTGTGAAAATTTTTAATTCAATCTTTCACTTATTAAATATCACTTAAGAAATCATCAATATCTTCATCCGATAAAGCCCCTGTAGATTCTTGAGACGTATTCTTATCATTTAGAAGATCGTCGTCATCAGCATTGAGTTCTTCGCCTGCCTCCAAAAAGAGATCATCGTCGAGGGACCCCACTTCAACTGGATCCTCTTTACTTGGACGTGAAACTGACTCCGCAAATGCTTCGACTGTTTCTCCTTCAGGCTCTGCTTCAAGGAAATCAATCGCTTCTTCAAATGAATCTTCGACTGCTTGTGTAGCATGGTCATCATTTGGTGCAACATAATTAACTCGAAAAGCAAGGTCTCCCAATTGAATCACACTCCCCGAACGGACAGGAACCTTTGTTTTGCTAGGCAGCATCGTGCCTTTTACCATCGTTCCATTTGTTGAGCCGAGATCACGGATAAAGACAGATCCTTTCGACTCCAATAGTTCGCAATGACGACGACTTATTTGTCCGTGAGGAATTCGAAATGAAGCCTGTTGCCCTCGACCAATAACAATTGGAAGGTCTACATCGTACTTTTTCCTGCCAGACTTTGCTGTTTTAAAGACTAGTTGCAACTTCATTTGGCAATCCGAGATCCGGCCTGTACAGGATCAGATCCTGACAGGATACGAGGGTTTCGTTGTGTGCTGAGTTTCGATGGTAGCGACAACTGTGGCAGTTTTCTCGCCAGAGTTACCAAAACTTCGATTATCCACTCTGAGTCCGATTTTCCAAATGCCCTAGCTGAGTTTTCAGTTTCGGCAGAAATCACACCGAGAACGCGGGGTATGACCTTGCGACAGGCGCTCTATACCCTATAATCACGGGGTTTTCAGGAGTTAGTGGTTGCATTCATTGCCTACTACCTTCGCAAAAATCAAAGATGCGGGTGTAGCTCAGTTGGTAGAGCACCACGTTGCCAACGTGGTTGTCGTGGGTTCGAATCCCATCACCCGCTCTCCTCTGTGGAATGGTTGCCATATTAAGCCGGCTCCAAACCACTGAATGGGGGTTACATCCCGCATTATTGCAAACACACTAGCACGAACTTTAACTCTCACACTTTTTTAACAGGACAAAGATGTCAGACGATTCAACAGGCCTTGCCGAGCCTCAGCTACTCAAAATTGATGTGACTGTAGAGGAAACTTCTACCTGTCAAAGAAAAGTGAAGGTTTCTGTTCCGCGAGAAGAAATTGACCGGTATTACGAAGAGGCTGTTGGTGATCTCATGCCAACAGCTCTTTTGCCTGGTTTTCGTCCCGGAAGAGCTCCACGCAAGCTGGTGGGTAGCAAATTTAAAACGGAATTAAACGATCAAATCCGATCCAAACTTCTGAATGACGCTCTCGCACGTGTGAATGAACAAGAAAATCTTGCACCAATCAGTGAGCCTGACCTTGATGTTGCGGCTGTCATTCTGCCAGATGATGGACCAATGACCTTCGAATTTTCTATCGAAGTACGCCCTGAATTTGAGATGCCAGAGTGGAAAGGCCTCTCTATCAAACGACCAAATCGGGAAATTTCTGATGCTGACGTCGAAGAAGCCGTAGGCAATCTCCTGCGGGAGCGAGGTCGACTTGTTCCAGCAAAGGGGTCGCCCAAACTAGGCGATCTCATGGTCGCGAATCTAAAATGCACTGATGACGACGGCAAGGTGCTTTCCCATGCAGAAGAGATGGAAATCGTTGTTCGTCCAAAACTTTCTCTTGCGGATGCAGAATTAGATGGTTTCGACAAACTCGTTGCTCAATTAAAGCCTGGCGAGACCATTACATCCAAAATATCGATTTCTGAAGAAGCCGCTGTTGAGGATCTCCGCGGAAAGACCGTCACGTTGGAAATTGAACTCCTTGATGTAAAACGGTTTGAAATGCCGGAAGTAACTCCTTCACTGCTTACAGAGTTAGGTGATTTTGAGTCAGCTGACGATCTTGGTGGGGCAGTACGAAAACAGCTTCACAATCAGCTCGAATGGCATCAAAGAAAACAAGTTCGGCAACAGGTTTCGGCGTCCCTCACAGCGTCGGCTAGCTGGGATCTTCCTCCTGAATTATTACGTCGCCAAAGCCAGCGAGAACTGGAACGGTCAATTTTAGAACTTCGTCGCAGTGGTTTCGATGATGACTCGATCCGTCGATATGTCAACGAACTTCGTCAGTCTGTCATGGCAAGTACAGCACGCTCATTAAAAGAACATTTTATCTTGGAGAAAATTGCAGAGTCTGAGAATGTCTCTGATACTGCTGCCGACTATGAAGCAGAAATAAAAGCTATCGCTTCTCAATCAGGCGAATCACCACGGCGTGTTCGTGCCAGTCTTGAGCGAAGAGGTCTTATGGATGTGCTTCGAAATCAAATTATTGAACGCAAAACTATTGATCTTGTTACTTCGCAAGCCAAATTCCAAGACATGCCTTTTGAATTTCCGAAACCAGATGCTGAAGCTATTGACCACGCCGTTTGTGGTATTGCTGCCGGCGAGGATGAAATTCCAACCACACCACTTGCTCATGAAGATTCATCTTCATAGTTTTTTCAGTTATTCTTTTTGATTCATTCGCACTTCTGAAAGTTGCTCATGCCTGCCCAAAGGTTTCCATTACCATCGTCAAACGCTCCGATCGATCCAAGTGCCGCGAGCGCTCACAGAGACTACCAACGGCAGCGACAGATGACACTTGGTGATCTTTTATTGGAAAACAGAATCATTCTTTTACAGGGTGAGATCTATGACGGAAATGCAAACGAGCTTGTCATGAAATTACTCTATCTGCAGAGTGAAAATCGTCGAAAAGATATCCATTTTTATATTAACTCGCCTGGCGGAAGCGTCACTGCAACAATGGCAATTTATGACACGATGCAGATACTTTCGTGTCCGGTAGCCACTTATTGTGTTGGTCTTGCTGCCAGCGGTGGTGCCGTGTTGCTCGCCGGAGGTGCCTCTGGCAAACGATTTTCTTTGCCCCATGCCAAAGTAATGATTCATCAGCCATATGGACAAGTTGGTGGACAAGTAAGTGATATTGAAATTCAAGCTGATGAAATAATTAAAACTCGTGCCGTACTAAATGAAATTCTTGCATCGCATACTGGTCAACCAATTGAACAAATAGCCCAAGACACAGACCGAGACAGGTACCTCACGGCGACGGAAGC
This sequence comes from Planctomycetaceae bacterium, assembly GCA_003509235.1. Classification (GTDB taxonomy): domain Bacteria; phylum Planctomycetota; class Planctomycetia; order Pirellulales; family UBA1268; genus UBA1268. Next base: position 12,242 of record DONH01000249.1, on the reverse strand, counting down.
TAAAGAATATGGTCTCGTCGATGACATTCTCACCAAACCCCCTAGAGAAGAAGACAAAGACGTCGACTAGACATCTTTTCTTTCCTTCATCTTTTTCCTGAATAACCGGAATCATTTAAATGCCCCTAATTCCTTATGTTGTTGAAAAAAGTGGCCGCGAAGAGCGGGCAATGGACATTTACAGCCGGCTGTTAAAAGATCGCATCATATTTCTTGGCTCTCAGGTCAATGATGAAATGGCGAATGCCATTGTCGCACAGATGCTCTTTCTTCAAACTGACGATCCGAAGAGTGATATCCATCTCTATATCAATTCACCAGGAGGAAGCGTTACAGCGGGGCTGGCAATTTATGACACAATGCAATTTGTTAGTTGTGATGTTGCAACGTATTGCATAGGTCAAGCTGCATCCATGGGTGCTTTGCTTTTGACTGCTGGAACGGCCGGGAAACGGCGTGCTCTACCAAATGCACGAATCATGATTCATCAACCACTCGCTGGCATGGAAGGCACCGCAGAAGAAATCATGATTCATGCCAATGAATTCCGAAATATCAAAAGTAAATTGAATAAAATTCTACTGAAACATACTGGTCAGCCCCTTGAGAAAATTGAAGAGGACACTGATCGTGATCGATTTATGTCAGCAGACGAAGCATGTGAATATCATCTTATTGATGAGGTGATAGAGCAAATCCCCACGGGCTAATAGTCCTTCACGGTGCGTGAGGCGCAAGGAGGCGCGTCATGAAAAAAACTTTATCTCAATTGGTGACAGCCAAGCCATATTCGATGGCATTACTCATGTGCCCAATAGTATTAATTTGTGGCTGCAAAAGTGATGTGCATCATCAACTTCTTGAGCGAGAATTGCGACTCCAAGAAGATCAGATTTACTGCCTCCAAGACAAATTGCAGACACAGTACTATGAACTCGACTCGCTGACGGATGAAAACGCATCACTTCGTAAGCAGCTTGGAATCATTGACGACTCTTCATCAAACACCAAGTTACGGTCTCCGACATCTGCTCAACCACTCCTTGTGCCGCCACACGTTGATATACCAAGCTTTGATGGAAGTGGTAGTAACTCTGACAGTAGCGGTCCGGCTTTTGGAGCTGATCCTCCATCTACATCAGGGAGTGAGAAGAGCTCGAACAGTCTTCCTAATCCTAGTGGAGATATCTCGCCTCCTACCCTTGAAGGCGTTCCACCATTGCCACAAGATTCGGGTAAGCGAGGTGCCTCTCGACCTATTCGTCAGCTTTCTTTTTCCGAAAGCGTTGGTCATCAATCAGATCTAACACACCTTGTCATTAATCATGAAAAAACGGTGTGTTATGACGCCGATGGTGATGGCTTCCCCGAGGGTGTAACACTTGTCGTTGAACCACGTGATGCCGATGAACGTCTTGTCACAACTGCCGGTGACATTTACGTGGCTGCATATGAACCAACAGCAACGGCACAAGGGGCTATCTTAGGGCGTCAGTTTGCAGAATGGACAATCCCTGCAGCCAAAGCTCACCAGCACTTTAGGCGTACATCAAGAGCCCGTGGGCTCCATTTCGTACTACCATGGCCAACCACAGCACCAGAGAAAACCCCAATTCGAATCTCAGTCCAGCTGACGCAATTCGATGGCTCAACAATTGAAACGGAAGCTATTGCTAAACTTGACTCTGCTTCTAGAGAAAATCAATAAAAACGACCGGCCTCTTTGAAAGAAAGGCCGGCCGTTCTTTGAATAGTTTCTGAATAAGGCTTCTAACTCAAAGCCCTTTTGATTCCAGGAAATTCAGTAGGTCGGCAACGCGGTTCGAATAACCCCACTCATTGTCGTACCAGCTAACGACTTTCACAAGATTTCCAAGGCCTATCGTGTCGACAGCGGAGAATATCGAGCTGTGTGGATCACCTCGTAGATCAGTTGAAACCAACTGCTGTTCAGAATACCTTAGAATTCCTTTTAATGGACCTTCTGCGGCTGTCTTCATGGCAGCATTGATTTCTTCTGGGGACGCCTCCTTGTCCAGCGTTGCAGTAAAGTCAACGACGCTCACAGTCGGGACCGGCACACGAAACGCCATGCCGGTAAACTTGCCTTGTAGTTCAGGTATGACAAGACCGACTGCCTTCGCAGCACCCGTTCCTGCTGGCACAATGTTCAAAGCAGCAGCCCGTGCATCACGCAGATTACCAGCAGCTGTGTCGACTGTTTTCTGAGAGTTTGTATACGCGTGGACCGTAGTGAGCAAACCCCGGTCAATACCAAACTTCTCATGAAGAATCTTTGCTACAGGGGCAAGACCATTCGTAGTACAGGAAGCATTTGATATAACATGATGCTTTGATGGGTCATACATCTCATCATTTACACCAAGCACGATCGTGAGATCTTCATTTTTTGCTGGAGCCGAAATCACCACCTTTTTTACACTGTCTCGCTTGTGGGCGACCGCCTTGGTTGCGTCAGTGAAAAAACCTGTGCTTTCAACAACGATATCGACATTCTCTGACCCCCATGGAATCGATCCCGGATCCCGCTCTGCAAAAACCTTAAGCGTTCTGCCATCTACAACGAGATCATTCCCATCGGTTCCTACTGTCCCCTTGAATGGACCATAGTTCGAATCTAGCTCGAGAAGATGAGCATTCGTCTTGGCGTCTGTAAGATCATTTAGAGCAACGATCTGCACCTCACCATCAAGGCCAAATTTTTCATATATCGCTCGAAATGTGAGACGTCCGATACGACCAAAACCATTAATGCCAACACGAATGGACACAGCAAAACTCCTATAACGAGTCGTCAGATCGGTAGTTGTCATCGTGCCTTCGGGCACAGCCACCGTAAAGTATCTCCGGCAGAACTATACACGCGCACCAACTCCTTCTCAATCACCCACAGGTTTTGGCGGGCCACTGCACCAATCAAAAGTTTTTACCCTCAAATTTTTGCGAAATCACAGCCGTCGTCTATCCTCATCTGGCGAAGAGCTTGTCAAAAAAGAGTTCTTCTCCACGGAAAGCCCGGCACGAAAAACTCCTTTTGACACCACCTACTGTTCCAGCGATTCTTTCTCCATGAAACAAACACATTCAAATACCCAAAGCCCGGTTGAGAAATCAGCTGTTCTTGAGCTGAACGGTGTAAAAAAATCTTTTTCTGTTCCGGGTGGTGATCCTCTCCTGATTCTCGACATACCCTTTTTTCAGATCACTGCAGGTGATCTTGTTGCACTTGAAGGCCAAAGTGGTTCTGGCAAGTCAACACTTTTAAATGTCGTTTCTGGCATTATGCGTCCTGACAGTGGCCAAGTCCTGATAGGTGGTTTGAATATCGTCAAGCTAGCGGAGCCACAGCGGGATCGACTACGAGCCGATCGAATCGGTCTTGTATTTCAACAATTCAACTTACTTCCAGGATTCACTGCTCTTGAGAACGTACTTGTTTCAATGAGCTTTGGGTCACAAGTATCAAGTAAGGAAAGGGCCGAGTCACTCCTTGAAGCCGTTGGCCTAGCGGACCGTTTCCATCATAAGCCAGCAGCCATGAGTATCGGCCAACAACAACGAGTTGCAGTCGCCCGCGCACTTGCAAATCGGCCACGAGTACTTCTTGCTGATGAGCCCACCGCAAGTATCGATCCCTCACATCAACAACAAGTTATTGATCTCCTACAGACGACATGCCGGGAAGAAGAAGTCGCTCTCTTGGTTGTCACGCATGCACCCGAGGTAGCAGAGCAGTTTCCAGTACGCCATCGCTTGGAAGATTTTAATCGAGCTGCAGCAGTTCATTCAACAACAAATGGAGTGTATTGATGAGTTTGCTTGGCATTGCATGGAGAAATATTAAGCAGCGGGCATTCACAAGTGGCCTCACCGCATTATCGATGTCTCTTGGTGTTGCGCTCGTCGTGGCAACCTTGATCACAGGTGGTGTTGTAAAACAAGCCTTCGAGTCTGGTGCAGGCCTGGGGTACAATATGATCATTGGGGCAAAAGGAAGCCCACTACAACTTGTACTCAATAGTGTTTATCTAATCAGTAAACCTATCGAGAACATTTCATGGGCTACGTATACCGAATTTTTGCCCGCTCGTGAACGTCCTGATGAGCAAGATGGAACATGGGCAGCGAGTACTCATACTGCTGTTCCCATCTGTATGGGTGATTACTTTCGTGGTCACCGAGTAGTTGGTACAAATTCTACTTATTTCGATCGACTCACTCGTGGTAATGGCCAACCTTTTGAGTTTTCTTCAGGGACTAACTTTCACGATGAGGATCTCTACAGTGCTGTATTAGGAAGCCAAGTCGCACTTACACTGAACCTACAAGTTGGTGATAAAATTGCACCGACGCATGGTGCTGATGATGGTAAAGTCCATGATCCATTTCAGATCACTGGCATTCTAGCCAGAACTGACACACCCATTGATCGTGGTGTGTTTGTCAATATGGAAGGCTTTTATCTTCAAGACGGGCACGCCAAGCCGATTGATTCAAGTGAAAATACCGAGCAAACCGGACCCACGAATAATGACTCACCCGGTAAAGGTCTTCTTCCATATAATCAACGCGAGGTAACCGCCATTTTGCTTGAGACAGCTGCTCTTCCTGGTCTCCCTGCAGAACTCACAGCAATGGGGCTCCGAAATGCGATTAACGAAGGTCGTGATGCGCAGGCTGCACTTCCAATTGCTGAGATTCGTGTGCTCCTTGATCTTTTTGTCACACCTCTTGAGTTGCTGCTACTGTTAGTCACTACTCTTGTCGTAATTGTTTCTGCAATCGGCATCCTCGTAAGTATGGTTGGTTCATCTCTTGAACGGAGCCGGGACGTGGCAATCATGAGGGCGTTGGGGGCTCGTCGCAGCGTTGTTCTGGCAACAGTACTCATTGAAGCTATTCTCCTTGCTGTTGGAGGAGGAATCATTGGATTGCTCCTCGGGCACGGTACAGTCGGACTCATTGGACCCTGGATAGCAACGAATGCCGGTGTTACGGCCGGATTTTTATCGTATACGACGGCTGAACTGCTCCTTGTACCTTTTCTCATCGCACTCGCGATTCTAGCGGCATTATTACCAGCTGTAGCTGCCTATCGCACCGATGTCGCCCGATGGCTTGGGTAAGGCAAAAAACGTAGAAAAGCGAGCTTTCTTCTCTACCTTGATTCGGCATTACGATGTGTCTTATATACTGATGATATGCGAATTCCGATCTCTTCTTATGCTAGAATCTCTATTCTGATGCTTGCCATCAGTTCTTTTTTCATTGTGGCACTAGAACAATCTCTTGCCTGTCCTTTTTGTGCTGCAGTCGGCTTAACTTTCTCTCAGGAGATTAAGCAGAGCGAAGCTGCTGTCATTGCCCGCCTTATTGAGCCACCTCCCGCATCGGCTCTGGGACCCAATGCTGAGGGTCCATTACCACAGGCAAAATTCGAAGTGGTCAATGTCCTCAAAGGAGAAGACCTTCTGCGGTCAACTAATTTGCTTGATGCGAACACTTTAATTGATGCAATCATGCTTGAGGCAACCACCCCTGGGAATCTGTATCTGATCATGGGAATTGAGCCTCCTGAATTCATTTGGTCGAATCCAATTGCCATCAATGAACGCGCTGTTACATATCTTAAGAAACTTGATCAACTCCCTGAATCTGGTCCAGATCGTCTTGCATTTTTTCAACAATATCTCGAAGACAAAGATGATGTACTGGCCCGAGACGCATATGATGAATTTGCAATCGCACCATACGACGATGTGCGTGGTCTTGAAAATAGAATGGATCCAACTGCACTGCTCAGTTGGATAAAAACGCCAAGCATTCCATCAAATAGGCGTCGTTTGTACGCCACGATGTTAGGTATATGTGGAACACCAGCTTATGCAACTGAAATAGAGAAAATTCTTCTTGGTGAAGACCTTGGTGACGACTCATCTGATCTGCGAAATGGTTTAGATGCATTGATTGCCTGCTATGTTGTACTCGTTGGTCCGACGGGTCTTGATCTCATTGATAAACTTTTTCTTGATCGTAGTTCTCGAGAAATTCCATTTACAGAAACGTATGCCGCGGTCATGGCACTTCGTTTTCTTGGTGAAGAGTCAGAAACAATTCCACGTGAACGGGTTCTTGAATCCTTGCGTTTGTTACTCAATGAACCAAAACTTGCAGACCTTGTCATTGCTGATCTTGCCCGCTGGCAGGATTGGTCTGTGATAGCAAAGTTGACGGCTATCTACGTTGACGCAACTCCCGAAAATATTTTTGTGCGCGAGCCCATCGTTAACTATATGAAAGCTTGCCCGCTTCCTGCAGCAGCAAGTGCTTTGGTAAAACTTCGTGAAATAGATCCCGAAGCTGTTCGGAGAGCTGCTACATTAGCGGGTCTCGCTGGCCTCACAGCAGCCACTAAAGAAGACCTTCCTACAGAACAGCCATCCGCCGCACCAGTACGCGTTGCTGATGTTGTTGCAGATGATGTCACTACAGATCGCTCAATGGTTGTTAGCACCGGCTCACAGCCAGAAATAAAAGAGTCTCGGCCCGGTAATGGTCCGATTTCTCAACCTGAAAATGCGTTATCAAAGAACTTTTCACTAAGGTGGTTTTTTTGGCTAACGATTGTGGTGATTGTGGCCTTTCTATCTCGCTATCTTCTTCAGCCAGGAAAACGGGACGCCGCTGGTTAGAAAAATCCAACGCGATACAGTAATCATGAAAAAAGGTCTATTTGATACTCCTCTAAAAGCTACTCAAAGTAGTGCTGAAAGTAACGAAGATCATGCCTATAAGGCTTTAGCTGGGACATCAATTGCTGCTGCAACACTCGCATTTCTGTCACCACTGGCGTTTATTGATTGGTGGCTACTAGCTGTACCTGCAGTTGGTTTTTGTCTCGGTCTAGTTGCCTTACGGGACATAATCAAACGTCCCGATATTTTCACTGGTAAGCGGCTCGCCAAAACAGCTACCACTTTTTCATTGGTTTGTCTTGTTGGTGGAACCATATATTTGTCATGGGTATATGCCGCTGAACTACCTGAAGGGTTTGAGAGAGTTCATTACGGCATATTGCAGCCCGCGGAGGGTTCGCCAGCAACTTCAATACCTGATTCTGCGCGGGCTTTAGATGGTCATAACGTGCTGCTCAAAGGCTATATGTATCCTGGGAAAAAACAATTTGGGATTCGTCAATTTTTACTTGTACGAGATCAAGGAGATTGCTGCTTTGGAGGTAATCCAAAAATTACTGATCGTGTTCTTGTCCATCTTCAAGATGAAAAGAGCATTTCATTTAGCTCTCGTCAGACAAAAATCGCTGGCACATTCACCGTTCGTCCAACCGTTGGCCAAGACGGTATTGAAGGGGGAGTCCTTTATCATCTTGAGGAGGCATTTCCGCGCTAAAATTCTCGTTATTTTCCTTGCCCTCTCATTTTTTTCAGGCTGTGGCCAGGATACGAAAGCACCACTCTCTTTTGACGAAACAAGTTCGCCAGAGAATCAAGAACCTCAGTTGCAGCAAAGTCATAGAATTGATCAAAGCGATATTCGTGAGATATCCTTTGACGATATTGTCTTCGAAATGGAAGAAGACACACCTTTTTCCCAAAAACTCTTACCAGAACGAGTCGCCTCTTTAGTAGGTCAGCATATTCGGATTCGTGGTTATATTCTCCCGAGTTTTCAACAGACTGGCTTAACCCAGTTTGTGTTGGTTCGAGATAATATGGAATGCTGCTTTGGACCTGGCGCAGCATTATACGATTGTGTCGTTGTTAAAATGCTTCCCGGTAGAACCGCTGAGTTTTCAATTCGTCCTGTAGCTGTTACCGGAACCTTCGGTATCAAGGAATTAAAAGGCCCAGACGGAAACCACCTTGCTGTCTACTCGCTCATCGGAGAATCTGTTCGATGATCAGCTTGAAGAATATCATGTTTTCGATCGTGTCGGTGCTTTCAAATACTGTATTTCACAGCGTATGCTTTACGCTCTTCTTACTCTCCACTCTCACTTCGACAAGCTTAGCATGTCCATTTTGTGGTCCTGTTGAAACACCGCTCTCCTATGGTATCGCCCGATCGAGTGACCTTGCCATTGGTGAATCTCTGACAGAGGCGGTTGCGAATAAACAAGGCCAACGACTTCAGCCCTTTTCACTTCTTTCGCGAATACTCCCATCATCTTTAGAAAGAAAAGTGATTTCTATTGAGCCAGCCGAACCTCCTGTAGAGGCTGCTGTAGAAACTACTTTTTCTGGAACTGCTTTACTTTTGAATCTTCCTGCCATTGGCTGGACAGCACGTGCTGCTGATGAAATGTTTATTGGCTACACCCTCCAAATACCTCCGTTGAAACAAAAAATTTTTCAGGATAAAAATCGTCTGGAATGGTTCGTAAAATGGCTCGATCATCCCAATCATGCTATTTCGATAGATGCTTATGCTGAATTTGCACTCGCTCCATTTCAGGAGGTTCGAGACTCCGCTCATGCCTTTTCTCAGGCAGAGGTTATTAATCACCTGCATGACCTGTCCCTTCAACAGCAAAGGCGTGGATTCTACGGAATGATAGCTGGTGTGCTAGCTCGTCAATCACCCAAAGAGTCTCAATCGGCATGTACCAATGCGCTTATTTCTATACTTACAGAAGACCAATCAAATGATTTTCAGGCTGGCCTCGATGGCGTTCTGGGAGGACTATTTATTGCTTTAGGTGAACAGGCTTTACCTATTTTAGAACGTCGGGGTCTCTTTGAGAATGATGCGAGCCCTGTTGATCAACGACATCTCCTTCAAGCATTACGCTTCTGCTGGGAATACCCATCTGACACCGTTCCTCGAACAGAAGTCATCTCAATCACCCGGAAACTCCTCCCTGTGCCGCACCTCACACGTGAGGTGATTGTTGACTTATCACGGTACATGGATTGGGACTTTCGTAACCAGATTGTTGCAATGTGGGATACTCTTGGTGGTGAGGGCCCACTTATTCGGCCAGCTATTGTTGGGTATCTCTTGGCGTGTCCGTCAGAAAAAAGTACTTCTCTGCTCGCTCAGCTCAAGGAGAAAAATATCGAACTATTCGAGAAAGCTCAACAAGCGGCGGCAATACCCTTTCCTGCTGCTGCACCTTAATGCTTCTTCGATCGTATGTAAAACGATTGAAGAAGCATGACTGAAGCTGTGAGATAGATATCCAGCTTTTACTGCAGTTGCGTCTCAGCAGCAGAGTCGGGATTTATAACTGCAGTAGCCGCTGGGGTCACTGGTTCTTGCCAACCGGTAGTGACGATATCCGCATCTCTCTGTTGTAATCGCTTTGTATCGTCTGCGATTGAAATCGAATCGATCGCTGATTTCTTTGTCCCTTGAAGTAAAGACAAGTTTATCTCTTCACCTGGGAAACCATGTGCCGCAGCTGGAAAACTTGGTGTGTCGTTTGGTATGGGTGTTGGGAGTTCTTCGGCATTGAAATCTGATGGCAACGTCGCTGGTAATTCACGCGTCGCTGGATCGCGTGGGGGCATCTGCTGTGCTCGGGCTGCAGCACCAACTGCATCGAATTGTTGTGTTATTGGGCCACGACTAAATACTCCGGGACGAGAATGGCCATAATCTAGATAAAGACTGGCGTCTCGTTGGCGTGCTCTCCTGTGGGCATCAAAATACGCTTTTCCTGGCCATGGTCCTTCCGAGAGAAAAACACCGTTGTATTCAAGCAGTGATCCCTTACGGAAATGAAACTGTGCGATCGATCGGTTGTAGTCAACAAGCGATCTGAAATAAGCGCTTTCTGCCTGAGCCCTTCTTCGTTGGGCATCAAGCAACTGATCAAAGGTTGTCGTGCCGGCATCATAAGCAGCCTGGACCGCTTCAACCTGTCGCTCAGCTGCTACACGTCGATTAAAGTTTGTCTGTGCAAGGGCAAAGTTGGTGTCAATATTTCGTATTGCTTCGACCAGTGCATGTGAGACTTCAAGCTCCTCATCTTGAAGTTGCGCACGGGTCTTTGCCAATTGCAGTTGGTGATGCCGCACAGTAGCCAGTTCTCGACGAAAACCGAGTGGCATCAAGAATTGGGCACCTGCCTGCCATTCTTGAAATTCTCCATGGAACAAGGTTGCGTACGCGTTTGTATCAGCCAAGGGATCAGCACCATTCGCACCATAGGAATTATTGCCACCTAGAAGATCTTGGCCCATACCAAGAAATCGCCAGCGCCCAATCAGATCAAGTCGCGGAAGAATTAAATTTTTCGCTGCTGTCAGCTCAAGTTCTCGCTGCTTGATTCTCCATTTTTGTCGACGTAATTCAGCTGAGCGAGAGAGTGCTTCAACAAGAGATTGCTGCCAATCAAATGTGACTCTGGCAGTTGTTGGTTCATCAGCTGGTCGTATCAATCGACCATCTGAGGAAGATATACCCATCATATATCGCAATCTATTCTCAGCACTGAATACGGAATTGAGTGCCTGCTCAACTTCACTGCGAAAGAAAAAGTATTGCTCTCGTGCCTGTGCTTCTTTATCTGCTTCACCACCGCGTGATTGCTCCACATAAAGCGCATGCACGCGACGCCATGCTTCCAGTGCGCTATCCCGGCCAACCTTTCGGGCTTCTAGGTCCCGAAATGCAAAGTAAAGCTCCCAATAGGCCTGTTCGGTATCGCTAATCAGATTTCGAACACCAATTTCAAAATCAGCGAGAGAAATATCTGCACTCACTCTCGCAAGAAGAACACCTCGGAAATTCGGTCTACCATAAAGGTTATCAAAGGCATCCGGCCCGGCTATGCGATTGTATGTGAGACCCGCTCCTTGAAGGAGTGGCTGTTGAAACGAAAAGTCGTAATTGGTTGTCCACGTTGAAGGAACAATCACCTGATTTGTCACAGGATCTCTTTGGCGAATTGGTGAGTTATTGTTATCGTATAAAATCTCATTTGACAGTCCAAATGTCGCACCAGTTGCCGTGCGCTTTTGTAAACCGCTTGTCCAATTCCCAGTATCACCAAGAATATGTTGCTGAAAGATTGTAGTTCCAAACTGACCAACATTCTGTGGCTGATTCTGCCGGTCCCACGTGAGTGAACTTGACAACTGCACATCAAATTGTGCAAGTGCACTTTCGACACCCCGAAAGGGATCGGTTTCAACAAGAGCTGGATCATAGACAGTCGGAGTAAGATCTGGATTGGTCAAAAGTGAGACTGGTGGCTCACCAGTCTGGGGCCGTGGGCCTCCAAAACTACTGAACCTTCCTCCAAGATTCCGGAGAACTTTTCCATTTTCGAGGGCGGTACGAATCGCATCCTCAAGCGTCACTTCCCAAATTTCTTCAAAATTTGCGTTGGAAAGTGTCAGGGGCTCAACTGTACTGGCTGCCTCATCGAGTGGGTCTTGGCATGTATCTGGATATTCAATTTTCTGAACAGCACCAACGTAATGCGAGAGATCACCATCCTCGAAAAAGTAGAATGGCTGGCGCGGCGCACATCCACTCGCTGCAATTGCCATACAGCTGAAAAGGGTGCCAATTTTTTGAAACCAACTATTCACGGAGGTTGTCTTTACCAGGTTCGATAATCAGCGTGCGAAGTATGACTTCTCATCACAAGACTTCCCACATACTTTTGAACAAACTGACGCTCCGCCCTGGAGGGAGGTCTTTCTAAGCATCGAAAACAGCAAGTTTTCCCTTGCCTTTCAGACACAACAGAAAGTCTTCCGAGTACGACGACCCCCCCCGGATCGTACCCACGTCTTTGCACACCCCAGGGCGTAGCGTCAGCACAATTCATATCGACGACTGGATCGGCAAACTTGTGCTAACCGTAATTCTCGACCTCATTTTATTTTTTCTGCGCAGAATAGGAGGTTTGGGAGGACCATTGAGAAGACGTCCGTACCCTAACCTTTCCAGCTTCGTACCAGACAAAGCGTGCCGAACAATCTTCGATCTTTTCTACAAATTCGTAGCCGGCCTGTGGACCAAGCACACTCAGAGTAGTTGCTAAGGCATCTGCTGTCGTTGCATCTGGTGCAATAACCGTCACACCTGCGGAACCGACCACACCAATACCGGTCCTTGGGTCGACGATGTGACTGTATCGTATTCCCTCTATTTCAAAAGCTTGGAACGCATCCCCAGAGGTTGTTACAGATGCATCTTCAAGTGTTATGACACGTGGCAGGAGTGCTTCAGATTTGTTTTTG
>DONH01000378.1 GCA_003509235.1 Planctomycetaceae bacterium | reverse complement strand
TGAACTAGAAAGATTAAATCCTCGCCCCTCGGGAGATAATTATGTCCGACCACGCTACTACGGAATCCTCGAACACTGTCCTTGCACAGCCACGTAGCTGGGACCGATGGAGGGGACGATTGGCATGGATTATCACCGGAATCTCTGTTGTTGTTGCTGCAGTCGCCCTTGGAGCAAATGCTGAATATTTCCAAACAAATCCCAAAGTAATTGAGCAATATCATTCATTAGCAGAGTTGGCCTCCAATAAAATTGCCATTGTCGAGATTCGTGGTGCCATTATGGGAGGTGAAGGATTTGCCAGGCACCAATTAGATCAGGTGAAAGCAGATGAGAACGTCCGTGCAATTGTGTTACGTATTGATTCACCGGGCGGAACAGTAAGTGGCAGCGATGAACTTCACTACCGCCTGGAGAAGCTAGCCGCCGAACGAAATCTTCCTGTTGTTGTCAGCATGGGTAGTATTGCGGCGAGTGGTGGGTACTACGTCGCAATGGCCAATGGCGGTCAAGATGATGCAATTTTTGCTGAACCCTCAACAATTACTGGATCAATTGGTGTAATAATTCCACATTTTGACTTTTCACAACTACTCAAGCGATTTGATGTCACAGATGACTCAATTACCAGTGGTCCTCTCAAAGAAATGCTTAGTGTTACCAAAACCCGTTCACCAGAACTGGCTAAGAGAGAACGAGGGATCGTTCAGAGTCTTGTTGATGAAATGTTTACTCGTTTTAAAGATATTGTTCGCAAAGGTCGCCCAAAACTCGATGATGAAACCATTGAGGCTGTTACTACTGGGCAGGTATTTACGGCGAATCAGGCAGTCACATTTGGTCTGATTGACAAGATTGGATTTCTTGAGGATGCGATTGCCAGAGCAGTCGTTCTGGCCAATCTTCAAGAAGATTCCGTGCGAGTCATCCAGTATAAGAAACCACAAGGACTCTTCGACGAGCTTCTTGGCGGCGCGGCTCAAGCTCGCTCAATCAACAGCTTAGAAATGCTCGTCGAATGGACCACACCCAGAGCCTGGTATCTCTGCTCATGGTGGCCAGTGATTACAACAAGTTCCCCCTAGTCAGAATGACTACTTAAAGAACAGCGACCAAGTTCTGCGAGTCGCTTATAATCACAAGAAACGAGTGGTTTCCCAAGAAATTTCATGATTACAGAACGACACCAGTATATTGCAGCATGCCGTGAAGCATTATCAGCTCTCCTATCTGCAAGATGAATGACGGCAAGACACGAAATCAACCCTTGAATCTGATCTGAAAGGTTTGCAAGAATCAGTTGTTGCTCGACCAATTTTTTGCCATGCCTTCTCAAAAGCCGGTCGGCCTCAACACTTGTGGCGACAAGACTACGACGAGCTTGAATTGCTAAATCACGAAGGTCACCATCGAGAAGAGTGGTGTCTTCCTTGGATGAGAAATACTTGAGGCTTTGAGAACATCTCCATCGAATCCATTCCAGAAGATTTTTCTTCAATGCAAGCGGGTGATGCTTCGCAATACCCTTAAACAGTGCCAGTCCAAGCAGGTCACTTTCACCTTCATAAATCCCAGCAGCGAAATGATCATGAAATGAATCTCCAAGTGGATGACCGACGAGAAATGCACGGCCTCCATGGACCCCTAGAGCATCAATAGCGACTTGGCGCAGGCAACGACTGGCAACGACCTTTGCAAGAATGGCTTCCAGTTCTCCTGATCCACCGCCATCAATTACCGATGCTGACCACCCAGACAAAGCCTCGCAGACGAGTTTCGCAGATGCCATTCTCCCTAGACGACCCAGCACAAGCTCCCTCTTCTGAATTGGCTGTCCCCAGGTATGTCGTTTGCCTGAAAACATAGCTGCCTGATTCAACAACAGGCTGATTGTTCCAGCAGCTTGTGCGGCAAGCGCCACACGCCCGCGATTGAGGCCATGCCACACAATTGACATGCCATCGCTTTCTTGACCATCGAAAGTTTTTTCTGGATGCAACACACAAGAAGCATCTACTGGAAACCGCTCAAATTTCAGAGCATTATTATGAGCATGCTTGAGTGGATGAAGACCATAGCTCTGCAATACGAAATTCGGCGTATCCGAATCAGGAAGCTTGATGAGAACAATAACAGGCTTGCCTTCAGAAATCGCCAGGAGTTTAACCAAACGACCATACGTTGCCCCGGTAATAAACATCTTCGTTCCAGTAAGTCGAAACTGCTTTCCGTCATAATCAAGTTGTGATGCCACCCTATGAAGGTCACAACCCGCATCAGGCTCAGTTGCAGCAAAAACAGACATTGGGTTTCCTACGGCCAATCGCGGCAACCAGTGTTGGCGTTGGTCATCGGAGCCGAATGTAGTCAGTGCTGAAACAGCACCGATTGTTGAGTGGACTGAAAGCAATCCAGAGACCGTAGGATTGACGCAAGCAAGATGTGTAATTGCTTGCATAAGCTCTATGTGGCTACAACCTGACCCGCCGTATGTCTGTGGTACAAACAAACCCCATAAACCTGTTTTACTAATTGCTCGCTCTGCACGTCCTGAAAGCTTGCCCGTTGGCGGCATTGGTGCATCAGCTAACGGAGCTGCTGGTAATATCGCACCTTCTACCTTCTCATAGATTTCGTCATTAGTACGAAGGTTCTCAATAGTGTCTTTGGCCTTATCAACAATGGTTGAAATTTTGTCGGACATCCCTGTCACCATCTGCTCCGCAGCATGGGCAAATCCGCTTCCATCTACAGAAGAATCTGTTCCTCCCCAAAATGCTGAAGTGAGACAATTGATTTGAGAGGAACTTTGGGGCAACGAAACTGATTCTTTTTTTTCAGCTGACCGATGGTTTGTGTCCTTAATTGTGCCGACTCCAGGTAGAAGGATTGCTGTCGTACCGTCTGTTTGTGGCTCGAAAGAGCGGATATATGATGAAAAATGCTTTGCAATACTGCGCCGTTTTATCTTAAAAGACCCTGTTGCTTCGCCATGTGCCATGTCGAATGGATGATCAACAAGCAGGAACCGTCTGACACATATTCGACGAGGTAAAACTTTTTGCTGCTCAGCCAGTCTATGCGAAAACCAACGAAGTATTTTCGGGTGCGAGAGAGCCTGTTTGCGACTCCATACTCTGCAACGAAATCGTTTAAGCAAAGCCCTTACGATCACTGGTTCAGGCACTATGAACGCCACTGGCCACGGAAGCCCTTCGCCCGTCACGCAAACTTGAGCAACAGCTGGTTCTTCTAGTAGCACCAGCTCCACATCAGCTGGCAGCAACTTCGTACCGTTGGCTAGTGTCAGTACATCGTCAATTCGTCCGATAATTCTTAACTGGCCGTCAGTATCAATGACACCTCTGTCACCTGTTCCCAACCAAGCTGTTCGATCGATTTGAGACTCCTCCCGGCCTTTCGATGGATCTATTACGGCCATCGCTCGACACGGAGTTCGCACAAGAACCTCACCCGCACGTGCACCTTCTTTGGAGATCGTAATTTCTATACCTTGCAATGGACGTCCAACAGCACCGGTTTGCTCGCATCGTGGATTCGACACGGCAACAACAGGGCCCGCTTCTGCTAAACCATACCCTTCAACAAGCGGTACACCGTGTTGTTGAAAAATACGGGCAGTCCATCGTCGGAGTGGAGCACCGCCTGAAACACAAACGCGTATTCGTCCTCCTAATACATCAACAAGGCTTGCGATTCTTCCTTGCTGAGCTGCTCGTGCCAGTCTGTCGTAGAAGATCGGTACTCCGAGCATTGCCGCTGGGGGTATTTTTTTACACGCGTCAAGAATTTTCTGACGATCACGAACAACATTTAGGGCGCCTCCCCGAACAAGTGTCGTGTAAAGATCTCCGACTCGTGCCATCGCATGGCTTTGAGGCAACCATGAAAGCCGAACGTCATCGGGTTCTTCTAAAAACTCCGCTGCAGATGCCACTGCATTCATCACCAAGGATCGCTGACTATGCACAAAGCCTTTGGGGCGACCTGTTGTGCCTGAAGAAATAAGCACCGAGGCTGGCCCATCAGGGTCACATTGTCTGGCTCGTTCAGCAATGTAATCACGGACAGTTGCATACGCCACATGTTTTATACGCCAGTCTGCTCGTACCTCAAGGAGCGGCAACCGACTATGACTGAGATGTCGCAGAGAATTTTCACCTGAAAAAATCAAACCGCATGGCTGAAATAGTTGCAATTGACGAATTAGTTCTGATTGACTTTCCTCTGCATGAAGGGCTACATGAACAACACCACTGAGTAAGCATGCGAAATCCACTATCGGCCATGCAGCAGTATGCAGACCAATATGAATCACCCGATCACCTGACCTCAGACCTGCAGCCCCAATCCGTTCAGCAACTCTGACGGATTGTTGCAGCAGTTGTCCCCAACGAAGCTGCTCACCTGCAAGAGAATCAATTATTGCTAGACGATCAAAACTCGTATCACAACGTTCAAGCAAAAGTTGAACTAGTGATACCGGCATACATTTCTTAGCCAGACTGTTTGGTGTAGCTTCAGCCGGATGATGCAAAGTTTTTTCCATACAGAAATCTTATTGAAAGCATTAGCCAGAATTGTTGTACCACCACGACACTCGGGGAGAAGTCGAGGTATTCCACTTGCTCTACAGACACACCGTAATCCAAGAAAATCAGTCTATCAATTCAAAAATAACTGCGACTCCCTGTCCAAGCCCAACACACATCGCAGCCAAGCCAAGACGAACCTGACGATCTCGCATTGCGTGAATAAGTGTTGTTGAAATACGGGCACCGCTTGCTCCGAGAGGATGTCCAATAGCCAAACTGCCACCACAAACATTTACTCTGTCGTAATCAAGTTTTAATTCTTCGATACACGCAATAGCCTGAACCGCAAAAGCTTCATTCAATTCTAAGATTTCAATATCCCGCAAGCGAAGTCCCGAGCGATGAAGTACTTTATGAGTCGCGTGCACCGGCCCCATACCCATCAAAGCTGGCGACACACCGACAACCGCTGTGCTTACCACACGAACCAGAGGTGTGAGCTGATGACGACGTGCTGTTGCTTCAGACATAACAACCATTGCAGCAGCTCCGTCACTCAATGGAGCACTTGTAGCAGCAGTGACACTCCCCAGGTTTGGCAAAAATACCGGGTTAAGTTTCTCCATTGCTGCAAGGTTTGCATCCGAACGAATCGACTGATCACGATCTACGAAAGCGAGGACGCCATTGTCATCCAAACCCTGGCACTGAATAATCTCATTCTTAAAAAACCCTGCATCTGCTGCTTGTGTTGCTCGACGGTGGCTTTCAAGTGCATATTCCTCTTGTGACTTGCGACTGATACCACGACTCGAGGCGAGAAACTCGGCCGTCAATCCCATTGAAAGAACTGCACGACTCGACCTTGAAAAAGCTTGAGGATGAAAGTTGATTTGAGAATTCATTGGAAGACGTTGCATATGCTCAACGCCTGCAACAACGTGAACATCTTCTGCACCAGCTACGATCGAATGGCATGCCTGCGACAAACCTTGTAGTGATGAACCACACAAACGATTCGTTGTGGAAGCTGCCGCGGTGAAAGGCAGCCCCGCCAACATGGCTATTGTACGCGCTGCATTACCGCCAAGCTCTGCGCGTTGCTGAGTCACGCCTACAAGAACATCCTCGATGCATTCCGGTGGTACTCTTCCTCTTGCAACCGCTTCGCCTACGACTAAAGCAGCTAGCTCATCACCACGGACTTCTCGGAAAACACCATGATCTGCATCAGACCGACCGATTGCAGTTCGACAGCAGGACACAACAACTGGGGTATTTTCCGGGGAGCGAGACAATCGTGTCATTTTCACCCTCGAGTAGCTTTCCTTGAATGACTTGCGCTTTCTTCCACCGATGTAAAAGGGCGACCTGATTCAGCATGAGCCAAAAGCCTTGCCGGCGGTTTCATGCGTGGCCCCAGGTCTTTGAATTGATCAAGCCGACGAACAACCTCAGCTGCACCAAGAAAATCACCCCATGCAAGTACTCCACCACGGAACGCCGGAAATCCAAGTGCATGAATAACAGCGAGATCGATATCACATCCATCCCGCACAATACCTTCATCCAGGACAAGGAGTGATTCGAGTAACATCGGCAAGAACAATCGGTCACAAATTTGCTCATCAGTCGTCTGCCGCTCTGCTAAACGATATGGATCGATTAGATCATCTAGTTTCTCATTGACACTTTCAGTTTTTGCATCATGACCAGCATCCTTGTATGTATAAAATCCTATTCCTGCTTTGCGGCCTAACCAACCAGCTTTGACGAGTGCCGGTATGACGGGCGAGGCATCAATACGATCGCCGATAGCATTTGCCATGACCAGACCGGCGTAGAAGGCGGTATCAAGGCCAACCATGTCATAGAGTTCAAGTGGCCCAAGAGGCATACCAAATCGTCGAGAAACTTTGTCAATTCGTGATGGATCAACTCCTTCCCGCAACAATTCAACTGATTCATGCAGATATGGTGTCAGAACCCGATTGACAAGAAATCCTGGACTGTCTTGAACGACAACTGGAACTTTCTTCAGTCGTTTTGCGTGCAGAACGACTGAAGCAACTGTAGCGTCACTGGTATCTGGACCACGAATAACTTCGACCAAAGACATTTTCCTGACGGGATTGAAGAAATGCATCCCACAAAACCGTGTCGGATCAGAGAATACATCGGCAAGTGTAACTATCGGATTTGTTGATGTATTCGTGCAAATAATAGTGCTCGGGGAAACTGTGGATTCAATTTCTGCAAGCACCTGTCGTTTTAAGTCCGTCCGTTCAATCACACTTTCTATAACAATATCCGTGTCTGCGATTGATGACAGTTGTGTTGAAGACATGAGACGACCTGTCAACTCACTGACTTTCTCCTGATTTGTCTTCTGGTAATAACGGTCCCATGCAGCTTCTTCCAAGATAGCGGGAACACTCTGCCCAAGTATCCCAGCATCGATGTCAACAAGCTTTGTAATGAACCTTGAACGTACATGACGCGCTGTAATGCCAGCACCCATGATACCTGCACCGACAATTGATGGTTTGTGCACCTCGTTCACATGTATCGACTCGTTCGAAGTCAGTTGCACTGATTCGCCAAGGCCACAGTCTCTTCGGTTTCGTTCACCAAGCCGGTACACACGCACAAGTTGTTTTGCGACTGACGTCTGCGTCAAATCAGAGAAGGCTCTGCTTTCAAGAACCGCAGCTTCTTTTACGGACTTTGTAGAACCCTGCAAAATTGTGTCGAACGCAACCATAGGCGCTGGATAATTTCCTTTCGTGCGAGCTACAATTACGGCACCAGTAGTCGCCAACAAAAAATCATTCTCTGGTTTATCCAGCACTTGTGGCAGCTGTAAATCCGCTCGACGCTTACAATAATCTTTGGTGGCAATTGCTTGCTCAATTAAAGCACGTGCTGATTCTCGTGCTGAGTGAACTGACACGCAGGCATCAACTAGACCAAGGCTCTTGGCTTGAGCGCCGGTGATCGCATCACCCGAAGCTATCAGTTCAATTGCGGGGCCTATTCCGATCAGTCGGGGCAAGCGAACAGTGCCACCCCACCCCGGCAACAAACCAAGTTTGACTTCCGGCATCCCAAGAACTGTCTTTTGATTCTCGGTAGCTACGCGCAGATCACATGCAAGTGCAAGTTCAAGACCTCCCCCGAGGCAAACACCATCTATGACCGCAACGCTTGGCCATGGTGAGACAGCAAACATATCGAGAAGTTTTCTGCCATTGTCACATAACTCCTTCACGCGAGCGGGCGGCAGTGACCAAACTGTATCAATCTGACCCACATCAGCGCCGGCGAGAAATGAGCTCTCT
>DONH01000116.1 GCA_003509235.1 Planctomycetaceae bacterium | reverse complement strand
AGGTGCAAATATTGGTGGCTGGTCTCTTTACGCCCACGAAGGCAAATTGAAATATTGCTACAACTATGGTGGTTTTGGAAATACCTTTGTGACATCAAAAGAGAAGCTTAGTCCTGGTCAGCACCAGGTTCGTATGGAGTTTGCTTACGAAGGTGAAGGGCTTGGCAAGGGTGGTACAGTAAGTCTGTTTGTTGATGGTGACGAGGTTGCTCAAGGCAAAGTTGAAGCAACCCTCTCTAACATCTTCTCGGCCGATGATGGATTGGATGTTGGTGAAGATTCAGGAGCTCCTGTTTCACCTGACTACGGTCCGGTTGGGAATCACTTCAATGGTGAAGTAAAGGGCGTTCAACTCTCTATTGCTGAGGATGAAAATGAGGGGCAGGTTGTCGATCCGAAAGATGCTGTACGAGCCATGTTTGGAAGGCAGTAAATCAAATGAATGAAGGAAAAGAGCGATTGCGAATGGCCTTACGATTGTTTTTGTGCTCACTGACGCTCATATCTGTCACGCAGGCAGAAGATCTTTTGCCATCGTGGGCTGATACTACACCAAAGCAAGCAATACTTGATTTTGTTGCGAGAGTCAGCGTGTCCAATGGGAAAGATTTTGTTCCAGAGCATGATCGTCTGGCTGTTTTTGACAATGATGGAACGCTCTGGCCAGAGTGCCCAATGCCTTTTCAGATCGCTTTCGTGGTTGATGAGGTGAAGCGATTGGCCACTGAGCAGCCTGAACTGGCAAAAGACCCGATGGTCAAGGCCGCTCTTGAAGGAGACTTCAAAGCCCTGTTTGCCGGAGAGAAACATGATGGCTTCATGAAGATGATGGCACTGACCCATTCCGGTATGTCCAGCGATGAGTTTGCGAAGCGCGTCAAATTATGGTTTTCAAAGGCAGAATATTCACCACTTGGCACCTCGTATGGAAAAGCGACCTACCAGCCCATGCAAGAAGTTATCAATTTGCTTCGTGCGAATGGTTTTCAGGTTGCTATTGTTTCTGGTGGTGGTGTCGACTTCATGAGGCAGTTTTCTGAAGATGTCTACGGTGTATCCCCTGAGTGGGTTCTTGGTTCAAGCGCCGATGTTGTGTTCGAACTAAGGGACGACGTGCCAACGTTTGTCAAACAGGCCTCAAATCTCTACGTCAATGATAAAGTTGGCAAGTCTGTCCGGATTTATCAACAAATTGGGAGACGGCCGATTGCATGCTTTGGAAATTCAGACGGTGATCAGTCGATGCTTGAATATACGACGATTGATAATCCTTATAAGAGTCTTGGTGTGATCGTCCACCATACTGATGGAGTCCGTGAATGTGAGTACGACAAAAAACCACCGTTCAGTGGGAAATTGATCACTGCTCTCGAAGAGGCTCCAAAGCGTGGGTGGGTCGTCGTTGATATGAAAAATGATTGGAACAAAGTTTTTTCCAGTCGCCAAAATTGAGAAAATACGATTAAAAATGTGGAGAGGGAATCAGAAATGAAGATACGTATGTGGGTTGGTTCTGTTCTTGTTGTTTCTCTCATTGGCGTGCTGTGCCAGCCGGTTGATCTTTTTGCTCGTCCCGGGGGCGGGCGTCCTTCTGGTGGCGGGGCGCGACCCTCGGGTGGATCTCGTGCACCCAGTCGACCTTCGCCTTCTGCGAGACCGGCACCCAGTCGACCTTCTCCCTCTGCAAGACCAGCACCTAGCCGGCCATCACCCTCTGCCCGACCAGCTGCAGGATCACGGCCTTCTCCAAGCGGTGATATACGAAAAAATCTACCATCAAAGTCATCAGGTAACCTATCGGGAGCAGCCAGCAAAGCTGCTGCAGGTGGGCTTTCCGGGAAAGCATCTGGGGCGATGAAGGATCGGGCGGGTAGTCGACCGACTCAGGGACAAGTTCAAGACTTCCTGAAAGCATCCGGCGGTAACGGTGCTGCAGCCAGCGCGGCAAAGTCTCGCGTCGATGCAGCAAAAACCACATCTGGTTCAGCGGTTTCAGAATTCCTGAATAACAAGGGGAGCGGAGCAGCGGCCGCTGCAGCTACCTCACCAAAAAATGTTGCTGGTTCTCGTGCAGATGCAATCTCAAATCGAACTGACGCTCGTTCTGATGTGAGGGGAAGTCGGGGCGAGAATCGTAACTTTGCTTCAGATAAACGACAGGATCGGGTTTCTGGACGGGGAGATCGGCAAACGGTCCGCGTTGAAAATCGCGGTGATGTGAGAACCGATCTGGCCTCGGGGCGTTCGGATCGTCGGACAACTCGGCAGCAAAACCTTGGTACTCAAGCTGACTCCATTCGTTCACAGCTTAATTCAGCGTACGACAGTGGACTTCATCAGGAGTTTTGGTCAGGCCTGCAAACCGGCCATTATTATTTTGACAAAAATCCGATCTTTTGGAGTTGGGCTGGTTTTCGAACCGTGTCGGCCATCATGCCATGGAACTGGGGTGAGGGTCGATATTATGACTATGGATCTGGTGGTGGAAGCTATTACGACGGTTCATCTGTTATGTACAACGGTGAGGCTGTGCCAGCAGAAGAATATGCTCAGCAAGCTGAAGAGCTTGCCCTGAGTGTTCCGGAGGAAGATACTGAATCCTCCGATGCGTCAGGTGACGAATGGTTGCCGTTAGGCGTCTTTGCTGTTGCACAGGAGGGAGAGTCCTCGGCGACACCAACCATGTTTATGCAACTTGCAGTAAGAAAAGACGGAGTTATTGCAGGGACCTACCAGAACAAGGAAACAGGTGAAACAGCCAGCCTTGAGGGCATGATAGATGGGGATTCGCAACGTGCTGCGTGGACGTTCTCAGGAAAAACCTCGCCTATTGTAGAAACAGGTATTCAAAATCTGACGATGAATGAGACCCAAGTACTCGTCCATTTTCAAGACGGTGATTCGAAAACCTATCTTCTCGTTCGGGTTGAAAATCCTGACGCGAAAAGCAGTTCGTAAGTTCGCCCAAAAAAGGAAAGTGTTCAGACTGTCTACGAGACTATGAACTCTGAGCCTGTTTGCTTTGCTACAGGTTCAGGGTTGATCGTACCGCAAACTTTGCTCGAAGTGTATTGGCAATATTGACAACGGTGAGCACCAGAATGCCCGTACAGATACCACAGGTGCCATTGGCAAGTATCATGAGAGGCCTAGCTATATAAGGCGATGATGCGTGTGCCCAATGGTCAATAAGGTGGTGAAGCATCGGAATACCATGCAATACGATGCCGCCACCCACAAGAAACATGGCAGCCGTTCCAGCCAGCGTAAGGAAACGCATTATCCATGGGGTGACGCTAATGAGTGCCTGACCGATTAGCTGTCCAGAGGAGTACGGTTGTCGCAGAAGTAGCAAGCCAACGTCGTCAAGCTTCACAATAACTGCAACCAATCCGTAGACACCAACTGTCATCAATAGTGCGATAGTAATCAGAACACCTAGCTGTGTGGGGAATGGCTCTTCGGTAACAATCCCAAGTGAAATAACAATAATTTCCGCAGAAAGAATGAAGTCAGTACGAATTGCCCCACGTATCCTGGCAGATTCAGTTTGGGTGGTATCGTCGGTTTCGTTGGGATTAAGTGTGCTGTTCGGTTTGCGGGAAGCAGTCTTTGAGTGAAAAAATTTGTGAAGTATTTTCTCGGCTCCCTCGAAGCAGAGAAAAGCACCGCCAAGTATGAGCAATGGAGTGATCGCACCAGGGGCGAGCCAGTTGAGCACCAGAGCGGCAGGAACAAGTATTGCCTTATTGGCGAGAGAGCCAATTGCAACCTTGAAGATTACCGGTAGCTCGCGGTCTGCTGGCGTCCCAGTGATCTGCTTTGCATTCAAGGCAAGGTCGTCGCCTAAAACACCGGCTGTTTTCTTTACCGCTACTTTTGTCATCAGTGCTACGTCATCGAGGGCACTTACGATGTCGTCAAAAAGTAGGAGGAGGCTCGTTGCCATGCCGTGCTGTTCTCCAGAATGAGGTAGGATTATGGTGGTAAGTGGAACGTGACTAATTGCAGGATAAACGAATACTCAGACAGAATATATCGCAGCATGTTCTTTGTGAGTCGACCGGAAAGCTCGTGGGAGAAACGTTTGTGAAATTACATAGTGGTTTAATGCAGCAAGAAAATGTGCCTGGCCAACTAAAAGTGCCTCCACTGCCCACTAAAGGTCAGGCCCGGATGCATCGCCACGGAGCAATGATCTTTCTTGGTCAAATTTTTGTCCTAGGATCAGTTCCTGTAATTGACATGGGGCAAGAAAAGACTCCCTTGCTGTTTATTATCCTCAGTCTTTCGGTGGCTATTACAACTGTTTGGTCACTTGGATATCAGCGTCTTACTTGCCTACTCGCAGGGCTTAGTTTGATTGCCTGTTTGTGGATACTACAGTTTCGAAATGTCGTTGCGGGAGTGCTAACGCTGCCATTACTGATTTTCTTGTTGGTCAAACTTTTTTGTGCATATCTCTGTGTTCGCCAAGCTTTTAAAGCAGGTGTTGCGGGCGCCCAGAGGATTTATTGTGGAGCCGCAAGTTTTGTGATGATAGGCATTATTTTCGCAGGAATGCACGGTCTTCTCCACGGCTATGGATTTGGCCAATACCGGCTGCCACTTGAATTTGAAGGGATGCGAAATATTCGCTGGGTTGATTTCATTTGGTTTTCGTATGCGACACTTACAACAGCTGGGTATAGTGACCTCGTTCCGGTTGGGTCTTTTTCACTGACCGTATCTACTTTTGAAGGTCTCTGCGGTATTCTCTTGCCTGCAACACTCATAGCAAGAATTGCGTCGTTGCCTGCCAATGCTTGAGAGCCTAGACAAATTTTAAAACGATTAAAAATATGAGTGAACTATTCATGAGTATCGAACTGTTTAGAAACGTTGTTGAACAAGTAGGTCTTGTGATCGATGCAGTGGGTGTTCTTGTAGTAGTCATTGGCATTGTTATGGCTACAATTCGACTTCTGACGCAACCATCAGCACCGTTGGGTAAATACAAGCAGTTTCGGCAAGATCTTGGGAGAGGTATTCTTCTCGGGCTTGAGTTCCTCGTTGCTGCTGACATTATTCGGACAGTAGCCGTCACTCCTACACTTGAGAGTGTTTTGGTGCTTGGGCTCATTGTGGTTATTCGTACTTTTCTGAGCCTGGCTCTTCAAATGGAAGTCGAAGGCCGACTACCGTGGCAGTCAGAAAGGGGCAGGGCCGAACAAGCAGGCAGCCAGAAGTAGGGACATGAATGTTCAGCTAGGATCTTCAGTTCGTTCGCTTCCTGACTATGAAGCAGTAAGGCAGCATCTCCCACCTAATGTGTGGAAGTATGTTCTGAATCTTCTTCAGGAGCACCCAGTTCTCGTGCGGGTTGTGCCGCACCGAGCGACAAAACTTGGAGACTACCGTCCACCTCGTCTAGGGGAACGCTGGCACCGAATTACGGTGAACGAAGACCTCAATATGTATGCATTCCTTGTAACATTGCTGCATGAATTAGCACACCTCCGAGTTGCTGCATTGTGTGCCACGGGAATCAAGAAGCATAAGCCTCATGGTCCCGAATGGAAAAAAGAGTTTGCTGTGATCGTCGGGCCGGTGGTCGAAGAGTCAATGGTGCCGGGAGATCTTTGTGTGGCTTTGGCGGCAGCCCTTCAACGCCCCCGAGCAGCGACGTGCAGTGATCGATTACTCACACTGGCTTTGTCCCAGTATGATTCTGTCGTCGACCAATGTCTGCGCGTCGAGCAACTCGAGGTGGGCGATTGCTTTCAACTACCGGGCGGCCGGCAATTTATACTTGGCGACCGCATGCGAAGCCGATATCGGGGTATCGAATTTGCGAGCGGTATTGAATTCCGGATTCACTATCTGGCTCGTGTCGTTCGGCTCGAGCTTGACTGATTTGTTCGACGGCTTGATCTCGAACGACTAGGCTGTGACACATTTCGGTAGTGTCTGCGTCGAATAGTGTTGCCGTAAAAATGTAGCGGTCGATTTGGTCGCTGCTCAATAGGGGTATTTTCAATTTTTTCCCGTTCCTCTCCGAAAACAATGACTCGGGGATCAAATCCAGTTTGAGCAAGTGCAGGGACACTACTGGTTCCTGCAGAAAGAAGTGTAAGTAAAATAAGTGTTCGCATAGGTATAGGAGTATCTAGAGGGAAGCCGGCACGGGGTTACTATGATTGCGATACTCTGAGAATGCAAGAAACAGATGTGGAGCCATTACATCCGTTACAATCGGATCATGAACACCACAACCGGGCCAAAGCCAAAGATTTTTTTGAGACTCCTGAGAAACTTTGCTCAACGCCAATTGCTAGCGACCGATCAGTTCTTTCATTTCCCGCACGGCTTCTGTCATCCCAACAAACACAGCCCGGGCGACGACTGAGTGCCCAATATTTAATTCTTCCATTCCCTCGAGCTGTGCTATGGGTGTCACATTGCGATAGGTAAGTCCGTGACCTGCGTTGAGTATGAGACCCGCCTGATGGACGAATGTAGCTGCCTGGGCAAGTAGGTGGAGTTCTTTATGAGCGTTCTTTCCAGCATTTGCATAGGCTCCAGTGTGCAGTTCGACTGCCGGCACCGAAAGCGATGCAGCAGTTTCAATCTGCACAGGGTCTGGATCGATAAATAGTGAAACGACGATCCCAGCATCTTGTAATTTGCCAATCGTTGCTGCTAGTTCCTTTTTGTGACGAACAACGTCCAGTCCACCCTCGGTGGTTACTTCTTCGCGGTTTTCAGGGACAAGCGTAACCTGGTCCGGAGCCGTTCGGCAGGCGATGTCTACCATCAGGGGATTAATTGCCAATTCAAGATTAAGTTTGACCTGAACAGTTTTTCTTAATACTTCAAGGTCTCTGTCTTGAATGTGGCGTCGGTCTTCTCGCAGATGAATTGTTATGCCGTCGGCCCCACCGAGTTCAGCGGCGGCTGCAGCCCAAACAGGATCAGGTTCGATCGTATGTCTCGCCTCACGAATTGTGGCAATGTGATCTATGTTTACACCGAGTGTCGCCATGCACGTGGCTCCTTGAGAAATGAAGGTGGCCCCAGTCTGTCGACCGGGGCCACCATTGACGTGTCATATAGCCTTTCTGTTCAGACCTCTTTTTTCAAGAGGATCACCGCATTTCCGCGAGGTGTACGGATCTGAAGAACAATGCCTTCCTCAGGTGTTTCTCCTTCGATGGCAGCTTCAAACTGATCGATTGAAGACACTGTGGTTTTGCCAACCTTTCGGATGAGTACTCCCGGCACGAGGCCTCCCTCAGCAGCAAGGCCGTCAGGGTCAACTCTGTCAACGAGAACGCCATCGAATCCCTCGTAGGCGTCTTGTGCGACAGAACTTTTGTCCTGAACTTCGATACCAAATTCTTTGGCATAAAACGTTTCCTCGCCGCCGGGGGCAATGCCTCTTCCGCGTTGTTGCATTCCAAATTGCTCAGGTAATGCTTTTACCTGCACTCGGACGGTTACTTCTTTACCATCACGAAGTACAACAACATCGTGTGCTTTTCCAATCGATGACCGCTCGACAACTTCCTGAAGACTGCGAGGACTGTCGACGGGCGTCCCATCAAAAGAGAGGATGACATCAAGGTCCTGCATTCCGGCAGATGCCGCTGGTGTGTCTGCCATTACCTCTGTTACGAGGACACCTTTCTGACCAGGTGAACCAAGTTTTGCAGCCATGTCAGAAGACAATTGCGAGATCGAAACGCCTAGATATCCTCGCTCAACACTGCCACGTTTGATGAGTTGCTCGCTCACCCAACGTGCCTGATTGATTGGGATAGCGAACCCAATTCCCTGATAGGCTCCACTGTTGGATGCAATCGCGGTGTTAATGCCTACGACTTCTCCAGAGAGATTAACAAGTGGTCCGCCTGAGTTGCCAGGGTTAATTGCAGCGTCTGTCTGCAAAAATTTTGCTCGTCGGATACGGCCAAGTTCACGGCCTTTGGCTGAAATGATACCGGCGCTCACTGTTGTTTCGAGTTCAAATGGGTTGCCGATTGCGAGTACCCAGTCCCCAATTACAAGTTCATCAGAATTTCCTAGCGATGCAGTTGGTAGGTTTTCTGCATCGGCAAGTCGAACAACAGCCAGATCGCTGTCTGGGTCAGTCTTGATATCAACCGCTTTGAATTCACGCCCATCAGAGAGCTCAATCGTTACTTCATCAGCTCCCTCGACAACATGGTTGTTCGTGAGAACAATTCCAGCTCCGTCAACAATCACACCAGAGCCAACTCCTGATCGTGATGGCGACCCTCCCCTTGGAGCAAATCCTTCAGGCATTCCATCTCGAAAGAAATCTTCAAATGGAGTTCCGCGAAAAGGGTTTTCTCCCCGATTCTGGCCACCTTTTGATGTGACATTTTGGGCTTTTGTTTCACTGCGAACAACAACGACAGA
>DONH01000386.1 GCA_003509235.1 Planctomycetaceae bacterium | reverse complement strand
CCGTCTCAACTATCGCACGCCGCATCGCACTGGCGATCGAAACACCTTCTCGACGGTTTCTAGCCAGTGCCGCCATGACGTGAACAGTGTCATCTACTGCGAGGCCAAGACAGACGTTAAACACAATCACAGTCGCAGGGTCGAGCGATCGACCAGTCAGCACAAGAACAGCCGCAATGACAGCCAGCGGAAAGACGTTCGGAATTAGGCTCACGATACCCGCAACTGGTGATCGAAAGGCGAGGGCAAGAATGATGGCAATGACGGCTACTTCGAGAAGCAGGCTGCCGCCGAGATCAGTGATCAGTTGTCGGATGTTGCGGGCCGAAATTACAGACATGCCCGAAAGGTCAAACTGCCAGCCGTTGTGTGCTGTAGCCAAGGCATCGAGCTCTGTACGAATGTCGGCGTAGACCGTTTCGAGCTGGCGAGACCCAGCATCACGGACGCGAGCACGAACGATGGCCATTCTCGTGTCTGGATCAACCATTTCGTCGACAGTGTCAGCTGAGATCCTGCGACGTACTCGAGGTGGCATTGAATTGGTGACCGACGCGAGTGACAGCGGACGACTTATTGCCTCGGCGGTGTCTAGGATGGCATGAACCTCATTGAGTATTTCCAGCAGTTCGTCACTTCGCCAGTTCACGTCTTCTGGCCAACGAACGACAACGTCAATACCCATGACACCACCAAACTCTTCATCAACGGCAATAAGTGCCTGTGAGGAGTCGGCCTGTCGCGGAAGCGAGTCAACGACACGATTGTCTGCATCAACCTGCATGCCGATTGCGGTAAGCACAAGAGTTCCGACAAAACCGATAGCAGCAATTGGACGAGCGTGACGAATGGAAAAGGATGTCAATGTTCCGGCTATGCGGCTGGCCAGTCGCCATGATCGACCGAGTCGAAGCCCCTGGCAGAATTGGGTTGATGCCAGCAGTGGTGTCAGCAGCGTGACGGCTGCAAAACTTGCAAGTGCACCGGCAGCTGCGGCGATACCAAACGTGCGGACCGCCTCAATACGAGCGGCAGCAAGCGAGGCAAATCCAACGGCAGTGACAATGCTAGTGAGACCACAGGCCGTACCAACTCGTCGAATGGCGTTACTTGAAGCAATAATCTGATGCGTGCCGCGGCGGACACTTCGTCGCATATCCTCGATAAAATGAATCGAGTCACACGTACCAACAACGAGGGCAAGGGACGGCACAACGCTGGTGAGAATATTTATCGGTGCGCCAAAGAGTCCTAGGATTCCCATGGCCCAGACGGCACCAACAGCTGGCGGAATGCAGGCAACAACCGTTGACCGAAGACTACGAGCGAGCGTGGCAGACAGAATAAAAGCGAGCATCAGCCCAAGTGAGTTGAAGATAAGCATGTCATGCCTAAGTGCAAGAGCCGCTTGATGTCGCAATGCTGGAAGGCCCGTGAGTTGCACTCCGATGTCCTCTGCATCAAAAGCGGAAAGCGTCGATTCGATAGCGTCAACCGCTCGTCCAAGGTGTGGAGGCCGGTCGGCACCCGGCCTCAGGCGAACAATACATAATGCCGTCGAACCATCTGCTGAAAGGAGTTGGCCACTGATCAATGGATGTTCATGGGCGCGATTACGTGCGTCAGTGATTGATTGCGGGTCGAGTTGGCCGGCTGACTTGGGAATGACAGGGAGTAGCGCGCCAGCAAGACCCTGTCGACGAACGTCAAACATGGAGCGGACCTGACTCACGTCAGGCAGTTCCTCGAGATTCTTGACAAGCTTTCGGAGTTGCGAAAGTCCCGGCTCGTGAAAGATGTCACCATCAATGCATTTAAGACGAATGATGCAATCACGGTCGGGTGCACCGAAGCGATTGCCAATGGCATCGATAAGTGCAAATTCTTCATCAACAAGAGTTGCGTCAGAGGTACGGAACAAACTTGTTGGACGAACGCTACGAAGAAGTGACCGCAGGTCATCGTCAATCCGAATGCGACTGAGTCCGTACCCTGCCAGACAAGAAATCAGTATGACTGCAAGGAGGCTCCATCGTCTCCAGTTTCCGATATTGGTAGGAGGTGGAACTCGTCCGGGTCCACTATCCACCCGCGACATGTTGGCGCTCCGCACTGGCATGGGATTGCTGCGTCCGCTGGCCAGCAGTAATCGATCAGCAATTGTTCGCCCGGAACGATTGGTCGGATTGTTTGCAGCCACAGCCGGTCTTCCTGCAGGTTGGTTTCTTCGTCCTCCCAGTAGAAAAGTTCGCAGTTCGGATCGCAACTGTGGTTCAGGAAACGTAGGGGAGCGGTGGGTTCCAAGAGTTTTCCGCTCGGAAGAGCCATGCAGTAGCTGGAGTCTTCCGGATAGTCTTCGAGCACTTTTCCATGGATTTCACTCAGGAGTAAGCCTTCATGAATGTGGCGTCGTGCGAAGACACCTTTGCCAACAGAAGTCTCACCTATACGGATAAGACTGTTGATAGAAGTGCCAGAGGAGTGCTTTCTGGTGGCGGGATTGTATGTGTTGAAATCATATGAGTGGTGTGCTGTATCGCTGTCGAATGGAAGTGTTGGCATGGTCTGTATAAAATTTTTGGAGTCGTTGGGAAGATCAGGGTGAATAAAAAAAGGCTACGGACCGTTTGCCCGGTCCGTAGCCCCAATAAGATGAAAGAGAATGTAACGATGGAGGTAGGCACCCGTCAATCAGTAAGCAGCTTAATTATGCAAATAATTTTCTGCTGCATGGTCCTTGCAACTGCAAAATCTCTGAAAGCAGGGCAGACGAAATCAGAGAAACATGATGGTTCGTCAGATATTCGTATTGCGTGCTTCAATGTCGAGTCGCTCACTATACCTGGTGAGTGGAGTCGCTTTGCTCGATATCGGTTCCCTCCGGGACGAATGCGGCATCTCGAAGGTGTTGCGGCACTAGTAGAGGTTGTGAATCCCGATATTCTTGTCCTGTCAGAGGTGTCTTCTCCTGAGGCTTGTGTTGCCTTGGCGGCACTTCTTCGTGAAAAAGGGCTCGGTGATTTTCAGTCCTATCACGTCGATGGTCGTGATAGTTACACCGGTTTTGATGTTGCC
>DONH01000276.1 GCA_003509235.1 Planctomycetaceae bacterium | reverse complement strand
CGTTCAAAGTCCGCTTTGGTTTCGGCTACCCAGATTGCTGTGGTAGGGGGATTCATTATGAAGAAAATGTATACAGCTCTATTCTGCTGCACTCTTCTTTTACCTACTTTTTCAGACAGGCTCGACCAGGGTCCAAACAAGGTGGAATTCTTCGATCGTCTCTACTTGATATTCAAGTAGTAGAGCCTGACGAGGAGTATCAAGATCCAAACTCTTTTTATTTCGATATTGCGAGAAAGGTAGGCATAGCTCAGGTTGCACGCGACGCCGTTGGGAAAGAACACGGGCGGAAACAGAACGATGAGAGGTTTTTATGTGACAATGATTAAGGGCGGTGGGGCATCACCAGATAGGGGCATGTTGGGAACAAGAGTTTCCGTGGCTCTGTAAAAATCTCTGTTGATAGAAGAAAGAAAATCATTTCTTCAATTAATAAAAATGAAGTTAGTGGTGATTTCATACGATGGCCATATTTATTTCCCGGAGGGGAGGGATCAGGCCGCAAAAGTCCAATCCCATTCATCAAAATCTCTAAGATGAGAGATAATGTCGCTAAGGAGAGGCATCAACAACCAGTGATACTGTTTTGATTAGCTGCCATCTTATTTTCTTGTGGCTTGAGTGAATCCAGCCTCGATAAGATCGGAATAGCCTGGTTGCAAGGCACGTGCGTCATAGCCATAAGATAATAGAATACGCGCCGCCTCAAGGCAACGGCCGCCGGACAGACAGTGACAGTAAATGATTTTATTACTGGGGAGCCGGTCGTGCAAATTGTTCTCGGCAGTGGTTCGAAGTTCACTGAGGGGAAGAGACTTCGCAAGAGATAGATGGCCACGTGACCATTCCTTTGGCTCACGAACATCAAGTAGAATAGCATCTTGAATCATTACGGCGTGTTTGATCTTGGCCAGAGTGTCCTCCGTGTGGGTTTCGGCAAACACATGCGTAACGGTTCCAATGATAATCGCCATCAGAAGCCCTGTTGTTTTGCTTGTGTTTCCAGAGGACGGCGACTGATTCCATGGCATTTTTGCAATGACCATCCCCATTCCGCATGTGTTGGTGATGCCGGCAAAAACAAGACCTGCTCCAATAAAACCGGCAAGACATAAGCCGGCCAGTCGGATTTCGTTCATTCCGCCGAATGCTGCCAAGAGGACACCAGCGAAAACGAGTGATCCTGCTGAAATTCGGACCTGTCTTTCTAGAGATATTGCTTTTCGACCTCGAACAACAGGAAGGCCCGCAGTTTCACAGGCGACGGTTCCTCCTTCAATATTCAAGACTTTGTTAAAACCAGCAGTAGACATGGCATCACAGGCTTTTTTGCTTCGACCACCGGACTGGCAGATGAAGTACAGGAATCCATCTGTACCAGGATTCAAAGCCAACGATGCTGGGTCAAGGCGATCAAGTGGCATGTTCTCTGCACTCTGAACATGAAGGGTGCCAAATTCTCCTGGTGTGCGAACGTCAATGATTCTGATGGATTTGTTATTTTGAAACCGTTTTAGAAGTTCTTGAGGGGAGATGTTCTCAGTCATATGTTCTTCCTTCAGGTGACGCTATAAGTTCGTGCAGCACTGAACTTGCGGTGGTTACGTAAGCCGATTGTATTTCAGGATAGGCTTCTTGTACCCGTTTCGTACAGTGCTCTATGAAGTCAACGTTATTTTGTCAAAATTCTAGAAGAAGTAGCTGATGGAAAAATGATTTCCCATCGTGTTGTGTTATCTGTCGAGGGGTGGTAGTTCTTGATTTTTTCATTGAATTCAACCTGTCATCTCAGATGTTACAAAAAGAGTTTCAATTCGGTTTTGAGCAATAGCAAGGAATCCTTGGATGAGTTCAGAAAAAAAGATACACGATCGTCTGTTGACGGAGCGATCACAACTTGAAGAAGCCCAGGCTGCTGGTGTTGGACGTACTCTTGCAACGTATACACGACTATCGGGTCCAGGTTGGTTGCAGTCAGCCATAACGCTTGGTGGTGGATCTCTGGCTGGATCGCTTTATTTGGGAGTTATTGGTGGGTATGAGTTTCTCTGGTTACAGCCCCTCATGATGATGCTCGGGATCGTAATGCTTTCTGCGATTGCATATGTGACCCTCTCGACTGGAAAGCGACCGTTTCAGGCGATGAATGAGCATGTAAGTCCGGTACTCGGTTGGGGCTGGCTTCTCGCTGCAATGATGGCAAACCTAGTCTGGGCGATGCCGCAGTTTTCTCTGGGTACAGCAGCACTTCAACAGAATTTATTTCCACAATATCTTGCCGGTGATTCTGCAAAAAACATTTGCGTGCTTTGTTTATTTTTACTCGCTGCTGGGGTGGTCTGGTTTTATGACTCACCAGGATGGGGAGTAAAAATCTTCGAGTGGTCTCTCAAAGCAATGGTCGGGCTTGTGGTGCTTAGCTTTTTTGGTGTTGTAGTGGCAATGTCCTGGAAAGGCGAATTAGATTGGATAAGTATTGCCAAAGGTTTTGTGCCAGACTTCAGCCTTCTTTGGCGTCCGGTAAGTGGTCTGCATAGTTTCATTGATGAATCAAGTGATCCTCAGTTTTGGACTGCAACAATTCTTCGCGCGCAACGTGAACGGATGATAGCCGCTGCCGCTACTGCAGTTGGAATCAATATGACGTTTCTCTTGCCATACTCAATGCTCCGCAAGGGCTGGGATAGAGCTTTTAGGGGACTTGCTACCTTCGACCTATCAACAGGCCTCTTCATTCCATTTCTTGTCGCAACGAGCTGTGTTGTAATTGCTGCTGCTAGCCAGTTTCATGCTCGATTTGATGAAGCATTTATTAATCAACCTGCTGCAGATATCACTGGTTCATATAGGCAAAACCTCGAACAAAGAGTCAAGGCGGAGTCGGTCTCTGAAGAACGTTCTGTCCTCAGTAAGTCAGAAATGAATTCGAAGATCGATGCTCTGCCGTTAGCTGATCGAAAGCTTGCATATATGCTGATCAAGAGGGATTCTCTTGATCTTGCATCTGCTTTAGAGAACCTATTCGGGAAGGGTGGTCTCACACAAAAAGTTTTTGGTATTGGCGTTCTTGGGATGGCTATTTCAACGATAGTGATCCTTATGGTTATTAATGGATTCTGTGTAACTGAGATGACAGGGCGCGATGGTGACCGAGTTGTTCAGCGACTTGGGGCACTATTACCGGGTATTGTTGGTGGCCTTGGATTTCTTGCCTTGTGGGGAGATGATCAGGCAAGGTTTTGGCTTGCGGTGCCTACAAGTAACTTTGGCATGGTCCTTTTACCAATTGCATACATCGCATTCTTTTTCATGATGAATAGTCCATCTTTGCTCGGTGATGCCATGCCCAAAGGTATTACGCGGATTGTTGTGAACACCGTAATGCTCGCTGCGATTATCGCTGCGAGTATTGGTGCTGGCTTGAGCGTATGGGCGAATGTCGGTTGGGTTGGTGTAGCTTTTGCAGCTGGATTTGTTGTGGTTCGCGTGGTCAATGCGAGCTCGAAACAATCGGCATCGAAAAAACATTAACAGGCTCTACGACGCCATGCCCTATGAGGACACTCTTCCGCTGCTCGCTTCATTCCTACTGCTCGCATTTGTTTTCATCTGTATGTGGCGATCAAGTGGACAGTACAAATGGGTGGTTGTGGCACTGCTGATATGTGCAGCCGGGTGCGGAGTGGCCGCAATTGATTTTTTTATTCAGACTGATCGTGAGCAGGTAGAGTTCTTGCTACCCGAGCTTGCTAAGGCTGTTGAGAAGAAAGATCTTGAGACTCTCCTTGCTGCGATTGCCCCTGAAGTAAGACCGGTTCAGGAGCAGGCTGAGAAGGCAGTTTTTGAGATTAAGCCGAGGCGGGTTCTCATTACACATCTCGAGGTAGACGTTCTATACGGCCAAGAATTTCCTACGGCAGTCGCCAATTTGCTTGTTCGAGTCACTGGTCGAATGGCAGGGAGAGAGGAGGGCGTCGCGATTGTCAGCGCTACTGTGACGCTGGAAAAACGGAATCAGTGGCTGGTGACGGAGTGTATTATCAAACCAGCCGATCTTCTGCATAAAAGAGACAACACGGGCCGGACAGGTCATACGTTGACCGCCGGCCCGTGCCGCTACCAGTTGTTTCTTGATCTAAGAGTTTGATCGAAGCACATTCTCTAAACTGAATGTGGTATCAAATTCTTTTCCTTGTTCTTCAACAACTTTTTTAT
>DONH01000286.1 GCA_003509235.1 Planctomycetaceae bacterium | reverse complement strand
GACTGATCCTGTTGTGACTGATCCATCCGCATTACCTATTGCCAATCATGATAAGGTGCTAGCCGCTTATTTCCCTGAGTGGGGAATCTACGGTAGGGATTATCAGCTCGCAGATGTACCGGCTGATGAGTTGACGCATCTGATTTATGCTTTTGCTGATCTCAATGCAGCTGGTGAAATGACTCTCTTTGATTCGTACGCTGCAACTGAAAAGCGGTTCAGTGCCGAAGAAAGCGTGACGGGTGAAGCCGATCAGTGGTACTA
Organism: Planctomycetaceae bacterium; assembly: GCA_003509235.1. Classification (GTDB taxonomy): domain Bacteria; phylum Planctomycetota; class Planctomycetia; order Pirellulales; family UBA1268; genus UBA1268. Next base: position 4,025 of record DONH01000286.1, on the reverse strand, counting down.
TCCACCAGAAGATCCTCGTAGTGAGCAGACAATATGGGGTAACTTCAATCAGCTTGCTCTACTGAAAGAAGCAAATCCACATCTGACAGTGAGTATTGCTGTTGGTGGGTGGACACTTTCTGATCACTTCAGCACAGTCACATCCACTCAGGCTGGCCGTGACACGTTTTCAGACTCGATAGTTGAATTCCTGACCACATACCAGGTCTTTGACGGAATTGACTTTGACTGGGAGTACCCAGGGGGTGGTGGAGAAGCTGGCAATTCCGCCAGTCCTAATGATGGAGCAAACTATGCTCTACTCATGGCTGATGTTCGAGCAAAACTCGATAATCTCGGCAGTGAACTTGGCAGGACGTATGAAATATCCATAGCCTCGCCAGCTGGACTCGATAAGATTGCAAATTTCAATCTTCCTGGCCTGGCTCCATCGGTTGATTTCTTCAACGTCATGACCTACGACTTCCATGGTACATGGGAAGATACAACAGGTCACCAAGCAGCGTTCACAGGAGACCCTGTTGGTTATGACATCGAGACTGCAGTAGATGCGTATCTGAATGCAGGTGTTGCTCCAGAACAGATCGTCCTCGGAGCGCCACTTTATACGCGAGCGTGGAGCGGCGTCGCCGATGGTGGTGACGGTGGTTATAACGAAGCCTCAAGCGGTGCAGCCCCTGGAACCTTTGAAGCAGGGAACTACGACTACAAAGATTTGTTGTCGCAGATTAACGCCGGAGCTGGCTGGGAACTCTACTGGGATGATAATGCTCAAGCAAGTTATGTGTACAACGCTGAGCAAGACATCTTCAGTTCATTCGAGACCACTACGTCGATTGCCTTAAAAGCAGAGTGGGCCGATGCAATGGGATTGGGAGGCATGATGTTCTGGGATTTATCAAACGATGCCACAAACTCTCCTGATAGTCTGATTTCAGCAGCGTTCCGTTCAATGGTTCTCGAGGAAGATCTGGCAGAAATTGAGGCTGATTCATCGCTGCCAGATCCAATTGTCATCGGTGGTGATGGAGAAATTGGTCCCCTTCCACTGTGAGTCATTTTTTAACCTCAAATAGCTAACCCAAACTTCAATTGAGGGAGAGCCCAATGGGGCGGTCAGAACAATCGTTCTGACCGCCCTTTTTTTGCAGCGAGTACACACCCTCTTGGAACGTGGTCTATCGCTGGATTCGTAAGAACGAAGAGGTGCAATCAGGAGATTTTTCACCGGTTCCTAAAGGCACAAGGTGTTCAAAAGCCGATATTCCTCGTAACGCAAGCGGATCAATAAGTTTCTGTAATATTACCCCAGCTACTACATATACTGATCATATGGCGAAAAAGAAGACAAATGCGAAATGGTTTATGGAGCAGGTTGAGAACGAGCAATCTGGCTTGAAAGGTTTTATCCGAATGCTTGGTGTCAGGCCCGAGTCGGTCGATGACATCGCTCAGGAAGCCTTTGTAATAGCATATAGAAAACTCACAATGTTCGAGCGGGGAACTAACTTTGGTGCCTGGTTGAGAACGATTGCAAGAAATCTTGTTCGGAACGAACTTCGTCGCCAGGGTCGACGGCGTGTTTTGGCAAACGACGTTGCCGAGTTTTTGCTAAGTCGAGCCGATGAGAAATCGACACACCCGAGTGTTGAGATTGAGCAGGCAGAGCAACACGAACAACGCGTTTCAGCGCTCCGTGAGTGTCTCCAGAAGCTTCCGGAGCGGAGTAGAAGGCTTGTTCAGCAGCGGTACTTCGAAGAACTTTCTTTAGGAGTTATTGCTGCGGATGAAGAGACAAATGCTAATAACGTAAGTCAGATTTTATTTCGCTTGCGAGCAGCTTTGTCAGACTGCATTCAGAAGCAACTAGGAAACATAGGGGTATGATTTGTAGCACTTCAGGTACGTGCAGGCAGATAAATAAAAAATGACAAAGTTAGAAAAAAAATACGATTCTCTACCTCATCAATTGGAACAACGAACCGATCCAGTCGAAGCAAAAGAAATAGTCTCTTTTAATCAGGCGATGGGCAGAGTTGTTGATGGTGAACCGCTGCCTGGGGATGAGCAGATCGTGATTCAGCATTTACGAAGTCAGCCGCAGTGCGTGCAGCAAATTGAAGGGCATCTTGGAATTGATGCCATGCTTTTCGACGAGGCTAGGTGTGATACTCGGGCGTTTGTCGAATCTGTAAGAATAGCAATCGAGGCAGAGGAAACAAAATCTGTTTTTGTGAGAAGTGTTCAGGAAGCTATTTTCGGAAGCACGTTTGGTCGGTCTGGTTTGAAGTGTGATAACGGTGATTCTGGTACGCAATCCAAAAAGTGGCTTGGTCATTCAGTCAGTCTTGCACTGGCCTGCTCACTACTTCTTGCTAGTTTGATTGCTGGTGGTGTCTGGAAAGCGGCGGCCATTGGGGAGCCAGTCCTTGTAGAAGTTGACCGCGTTGATGGAACAAATGCTTTCGCGATTGGTGATAAAGTAAATCTGCGGACACTTGTTTTGCCAGAGGGGGCAGTTGATTTACGATTGCCATCAGGTGTTTTGCTGGAATGCCAGTCGCCACTCATGGCTCGATTTGAGCATCCAATGCGACTCCACCTTTCTCAAGGACGAGTGGATGTAGACGTCGGGGAAGAAGGCGTTGGCTTCACGGTTGTCACACCTGTTGGTGAAGTTGTTGACCTTGGCACAAGGTTTGCCGTGAATGCTTCCGTGGATGGAGAAGTCCGGGTAGCAGTTTTGTCTGGCCAAGTAGAACTACGTTCGCAAAAAGTTGGTACTGTAAGCCTGGTCGATGGAGAGGCCGTTCGACTGAGTGGGACGCAGGCCCCTCGGCGTCTTCATAGTGTTGAGATTCGAAATCATGGAATTGATCACGCTCGGAAAGACTCGGTTATTCATTCTGTCAAAGATAATGTCGAACTTCCAAAAACTCGAAGGTTTTATGGTCTTGTGCCGTGTGGTATGCGAGATGGCGTGCGAGCCTATCGTGATCGTAGAGTACCTCGGTGGGAAGCTGACCCAAGTGAGGATTTCCCCGAAGGGCTACTTGGTGCAGACCTTATTCAGACGTTTCAAACGCATCGATTTCAACGCGAATTCCAACTGCAATTCTCAATCTCCCAACCAAGTCGTGTCTATATTTTCTATGATTCACGCTACAGTCCTCCGGACTGGCTTACTCAGGATTTTGTTAATACGGGTATACAAATACGGTCAGTTGGTTGGTCGACGACAGCAGTCATGACCAGAGGGATTGAGCCTGATGAGTGGGGTAAGATAGCAATTCCACACGATGTTTGGTGTCGTGATCTTGTTCATCCAGCGTCTGTTGTATTAGGTCCGCCTGTGCTTTCAAAACAAGATTTAAACACAACTTCAGAATACGAAGGTATGAAGCCATCTATGTATGGCATTGCTGTTCAGCCAATAGTTCCCCCGAGTAGAAATATTGGAAAAGCTACACCAGAGAGGTCTCGAGTGAAGGCACTATTGTTAAGTGTCCAGCAATAGTTGGTCTGAATCACGGGCTAAGAGTGTTCAGAAGGAACGGTTCTTTTTAAGAGTGGGCGGTTAAGTGGCCAGTGCAATCGATGGCCTGTCAGTGATGAAGCATAGATCGCCTCATTCATCTCTGTCAGTGTAACGCCCGTAAACATGCCTGTTTCGGGTTCACGGTCTGTCTGAATCGCGTCAATGAGATCGGTCACAGCCAGGCGGCCCCAAGACGCTCTTTCTGCCGATCGATCGACTCCTTGATCTGTTAAATCTGGTGAGATGCCTTCGTTACCAATTGGTATCCATGGGTACGGTCGGTTCATACGCCAGGCAGGAGCAGCACGGAAGTGTGCTTGCGGGATGTAGTCGGGGCGAATATGTATCTCACCCTTCGTGCCGAGCAAGGTGAGACCAAAATTTGGCTGTTTGAGTCCAGCTTCACGAGTACTTGCAAAAAACCCAGTTGGGCCGTCAGCAAGACCGAAGGAAGCAGTAATGCAATCACCGGCTATCATCGGGAGTC
>DONH01000392.1 GCA_003509235.1 Planctomycetaceae bacterium | reverse complement strand
ACATTATTTCCATCACCTACAAAAGTGAATGTCAGTCCTTCCAGTCGACCAATATGCCTGCGGAGCGTGTAAAGATCTGCGAGTGCTTGGCACGGATGGCTGAAATCACTGAGGGCGTTGATGACAGGTACGCTCGATGATGCGGCTAATTGCTCAATTGTCGCGTGGGATTTAGCACGGCAGGCAATACAGTCAACATATTCACTAAGCACTCGACTGAAATCACCAACACTTTCTCGAGAACTTGCAAACCCAGTGTCGTCTCCGAGAAAAAGCCCTGATCCCCCTAGGTGTACCATCGCAGTTTGAAAACTGACACGTGTACGTAGGCTCTGTTTTTCAAAAACAAGGGCAAGAACACGACCTGGAAAAAGTGCATCTCGAATACCAGCAGCGTACTTCGTTTCAAGATCCTGGGAAATCGCAAAGACTCCTTCAATTTCTTGTGGAGTCAAATCTTCTACAACTAAAAAATGACGCATTGAAATACCGTTGATTCTATTTGGATACTGTACAGGTAAGTAGGCGGCTTGTTAGGAGTACTGGGTGCTATTCAGTTTCTGCTCGTAACTTCAAGAATAGCTTCAGAAAGTTTTTGGCAGCCTTCTTCAACCTCAGCCGCGGTTACCGTCATCGCTGGAAGCAGCCGTATGACATTGCCTTGCGTGCAATTCACGAGAAGTTGCCGATCAAGGCATGCTTGCACGACCGCTGCACCATCAACGGAAAGCTCAATACCGATCATCATCCCTTGAATTCGAATCTCGCTGATAGAATCACATGTGCTTTTAATTGCATTAAGTTGATTGCGGAAAAGTTCGGCAGCTTTAGCTACATTGCCGAGCAGGTCTTGGCTTTCAATCATTTCTATTGCGGCGATACCAGCAACAGCAGCAATTGGATTGCCACCAAAAGTCGCGGCATGCATTCCGGGTCGGAGATGTCTTGCCAGTTCGGATGTTGTGAGCATGGCGCCACCAGCGATACCAGCACACAGGCTTTTAGCCAGTGTCATGACATCAGGAATAACGTCTGTATGCTGATAGCCAAACCACTTGCCGGTTCGCCCACAGCCGGATTGAACTTCATCAAAGACAAGTAATAGGTCATTGTCATCTGCAAGCTTGCGGAGTCCCTTAAGGAATTCCTGAGATGCCGGAACAATACCGCCTTCCCCAAGAATGGGTTCAATGAGAATCCCACCGGTGTGCTCGTCAATTAAACGCGCAACAGCGTCAAGGTCTCCGTGAGGGGCAAATTGAAAACCAGCAACCATTGGCCCCAATCCTTCGTGGTATTTTGGCTGAGCCGTAGCAGAGACACTGCCCATTGTGCGGCCATGGAAACCACCTTGGAACGTAATGATTTTGTAACGTTTTCCTTCGGACCTTAATCTGACAAGCTTTATCGCCGATTCATTTGCTTCAGTGCCTGAATTGCAGAAAAAGGCCTGCCCGCCAAATGAACGCTCAGAAAGAAGTTTCGCCCATGTTCCTTGAGGTTCCATGTACCAAGTGTTTGGGACGTGGATGAGCTTTTCCACTTGTTTTTGGACAGCTTGCACGACAGGAGCTGGGCAATGGCCCAGTAAATTGCAGCCCCAGCCTGGGAATAGATCAAGATAACATTGTCCATCAGCATCCCAGACCCGCGAGCCTTCTCCACGTTCGAGACATATATTGAATCGGCGGTAGTTAGGCACAATATACTGTTCAAACGTCTTTATGACTGTTTGTGTTTCGGGGCCAGGTTTATGGGCATCTGTCGATTGCATTGCGTCGATTGTTGCCATGAAAATCTCTTGGGAGTTGAGGGATCGAATGAAGCGTCTATGCAACTGGTAATACTTCCGGATGATGACGATCTGGGTCCATAACCGAGTCAGCTACAAGCTCAGTACCAACCCCAATTGTTGTGTAAATTTCGAGCAGGAGCGAGTGGCGAAGACGACCGTCAATAATGTGGATTTTTTTGACACCCTGATCGAGAGTGCTGAGACAGCCCTCAATCTTTGGAATCATTCCCCCAGCAATTGTGCCAGAACGAATAAGTTCTCGGGCCTTGGAGGCTGTTAAGGAATGAATAAGACTTTCGGGAGATTCCGTGTCTTTAAGAACTCCAGGAATATCACTGAGAATGACAAGTTTTTCCGCATGAACAGCAGCGGCTACCGCTGTGGCGGCGGTGTCAGCATTGATATTGAGTTTTTCACCATCATCGCCCATGGCCATCGAAGGAATGACGGGAACTTGTCCAGCATATGAAAGATTGTCAATCGTAAGACGATCCACTTCAGTTACTTCACCAACGCGACCAAGGTCGATGGGTTTACCTTTGTCGTCATGAAGCGTGAGACGTTTACCAAACAAAACATTTGTGGAAAGAAAATTGAGAGACATTGCACGGCCACCAAACTCCTCAATATTGGTAACTAATTCATGATTGAGCTCAGTTGCTAGAACTTTTTCCACAATTTCAAGTGTTGTAGCATCGGTATACCGTCTGCCTTGTACAAATTTGGGGGAGATGCCGGCGGCATCCATCGCTCGAGATATTGCTTTGCCACCACCATGTACAACTATGACCCGCATGCCCAATGTGGTCATGAAAACAATATCAAGCAGCAAATGTCTGAGGGCATCAGGATGCTCCAAAATACTGCCACCTAGTTTTATGACGGTGGTTGTATCACGGAATTTGCGTATCCAACCAAGCGCTTCTATTAGCGTGTCAGCCTTTTCGATGGCTTGTTTGTGAGTCAGGCTAATAATCGGATCGGCCAAGGCTGTGCTCCTCTACCGACAATGTCGGCCTCATCGAAACATTTCATTCTAGCCTTTGATAGCCGGTACAGAAAGGCAGGCCGACGAGTACAAACTTTTTTAAGCAAAAACGGGTAATTTATTGGCTTTTTGAGGCGTCTTTCTCGTCTTTTGACCCGTTGCTCTGTGCCTCAGGATCAAGGGTAATAGATGCCGAATTGATGCAGTAACGTAATCCGGTAGGAGGGGGACCATCATTGAAAACGTGACCAAGATGAGCTCCACATCGACGGCAGGTTACTTCAGTACGTATGCCAAACCCTGGGATAGCAGCGAGTGAACGGTCTACATGTTCCGCAATAACGTTTCCTTTGGTGTTCTCTTTTTTTGCATCAATTGGTGCGTAAAAACTTGGCCAGCCACATCCACTTTCAAATTTCTCACCAGAGCGAAACAGGGGTTCGCCACAGCAAATACAGCGATACGTGCCTGGCGTTTTTGTGTTCCAGTATTTCCCAGAAAACGCACGTTCAGTTCCCTTCCTACGGGCAATTTCAAATTGTTCTGCTGTCAGTCGTTTTCTCCACTCCACATTTGTTTTAGGAATCTCGGAGTCAGGTATGCGTCCCGTAACCGCCGGATTCTTGTTCGAATTGTGCTTCATGCGGTTTTCCCGGTTCTGATTGTTTTGATCTGCAACCGTGAGGCTGCCACAGTTTAATAGTAGGAGTATGACTGCAGATCGTATCAATAAATCTGTGAATAAACGTCGTGACTTTGGATCAATGGTGAATGTAAATCTCATTGATAATGCTCCTTTTGGCCCACTAAAGACGTCGCCGTGATTACGAAGCAAAGCACCATTCTTTGTGAAAAGGCCATTTGTTGAAGAAAAATCTAGCATTAGCTTTTTTATGATTTTTTTGGCTCATACTCATGGTCTCGTTTGCGAATGATCTCAGCGGTATTAATTTTATCTTGAGTCGGACGAGCTTGTGGCCCTTCGGTGCGGTTGATTTTTGGAAGAACGTCAAAGCCTTCAATTACACGGCCAAAAACTGTGTGCCGCCCGTCAAGGTGTTCAGTTGGTCGGAACGTGAGGAAGAACTGTGAGCCGCCCGTGTTTTTTCCAGCATGTGCCATCGATAGGCTTCCCAAGAAATGTTTACGCGCATTTGGAAGTTCACATTCGCAATCGATTGTGTACCCAGGGCCACTTGTTCCCGTGCCAGTTGGGTCGCCTCCCTGCGCCATAAACTGAGGGATAACACGATGGAACGGTGTGCCATCATAAAAGTTACTTTCAACAAGACTAATGAAATTCGCAACGGTATTTGGTGCTTGGTTTTCAAAAAGTTCAACAATGATTGTACCTTTTGACGTTTCGATTTTTACTTGCGGTAGGTCATCGGCCTTCTCTTCTGTTGCTCGGACAGCCATTTCCGCATCAACTTTTGGACGTTCGTTCTCAATTGCTTTTTGGAGTGAACCAATTTTATCCGCACTCATGCCGGCATCTTTGGCAGCCTTCAGGAATTTTTCTGCCAAGTCAAGTTCTGAAGTGATCATTGCTGCAGTTGCACCAGTCAGAAGTGTTTCTTCATTTGCTTTGCCTGCATCGACGAGTGTTTTTACGAGTGACAGCGCCTTTTTCGGGTCGTCTGCTTGCATTGCAGACTGCAGCACATCTTTTACAACAGCACACGCGTCGTCATTGTCTGGGTTTGCAAGAACAGCTGCTGAAGCACTTTGTTCAAGTGCAAGAGCCGCCTCGCGTGCCTTGTCTCGTGTGGCGTTAAATTTGTTTTCTATCGAAGTTTTGTCTGCGTTAGGCTGCTGGTATTCAGCTTGAAGAGAGGTCAGTTCTCCAACAAGTTTTTTGAGTTCTTTTTGGGCTTGACTAAAATCAGAGTCGGTTTGTGCCGGAGAGAGGTTCGTTTCCTCTTTTTTTGTTTGGGCAGGAGGCTCTGCGGTGACTTGAGGTAGATTGAATGTCAGCGACGAATAAAGAACCCCCGCTATCAGCAATGGCAAGTGGAAACATTTTTGCACGGTTTTTCTCCTTCGTGTTATCGCGATAGTCTTGTACCGAACTTTTAAGTCAAAGACGATAGGCGACTCAAAACCCTTTCGTCTACGATACCATGTCATGACACATTGGATTGGTATAGAAATTTTGTGATTTTTGCAGTCAAACTTTTGGAAATAAATGTATGACGCCTAAAACAAAGCCCGCGCAACAGAAATCGGGTGAATTTCGTACGAAGAATAGTCGCGGTAAGAATCAAGTGAAAGCGGAGGCTGCGAGTCCTCCTCGGATTATCGGAGGTGATCTGAAGGGGCGTCGGTTGGCGTTTTGGCCAGGAGGGCCAACAAGGCCAATGAAAGACCGCGTCAGGGAGATGACATTCGACTTGTTGGGCACTGCTGTTCGTGGTGCAACAGTAGTCGATCTCTTTGCGGGCACCGGAGCTCTTGGTTTTGAAGCACTGAGTCGTGGAGCTCGCCGCGCAACCTTTGCTGAACGGCATTTTCCAACAGCAGATTGTCTGCGCCGTAGTAGTCAAGACCTCGGTCTTGTTGATCGTGTGGATATAATACCGGGAGATGTCTTGCTATGGTCTCGAAGGATGCCGCCGCTATCGACCGAAAGCCCTTGGGTAATTTTTGTGTCACCACCGTGGAATTTTTTTCATACACGATTGGCTGAAATAAATTCGTTACTCCAAGCCCTTGCTGCAATTGCTCCTGAGAAGAGTCGTCTGGTTGTTGAATCAGATGACCGATTGGCGGCAGAAAGTCTGCCAGTTCGATTTGGATTTCATGAAACAGAAGAATCTTGGGATACGCGGGCTGTGTCACCAGCTACTCTTCATCAGAAGCGTTTATGAGAATGGAGGCCAATCTCACTCCCTGTTTCAGTGGTTGGCGTTCGTGAGGAGGTGATAGGTGATCGAAGAGGCCAGCCTTTTTTGACCAAATTTCTATTCAGAGAACAGAAGCGAAGAAAAACGTGATATTCTTAAAGAGCAGGTAATCGAAGATTCCTTGCGGTCAAACTGATCCACCAATAGTTCTCATCACACCATACGTCCCAAGGGTAAGGTTAAGATGCCATCCAGCTTTTCAGACATTCTGCTCTCGAAGGGAATCATCAGTGAGGACCAGTTGAATGAGGCAAATCGCATTGCCGGTGAGTCAGGCAAACTGCTTCATGAAGAGTTGTTGCGCCTCGGTTATGCGCCCCCGAATAAGATAATGAAGGCGCTAGCGAAGGCGAACGGAATGCCGTTCGTAGATCTCGACAGCACTGAAGTTGCGGAAACAGTTATTGATCTCGTTCCAGAAAGTGTTGCTCGTGAAAATGCAGTCATGCCGTACCAGGAAGATGGCGCGCGGCTGCGGGTCGCGACGAGTGACCCTTCGGATATCGATACGCAGGAAAAGCTTCGGTTTATTCTCAATCGTGATGTTGAAATGGCAATCGCGATGCGAGATCAGATTATTGAAAGCATTAATAAGTATTACGGCGCCGGGGATGGGGAAAGTGCCGACTCCATGTTGACGCAGGAATTTACTGACACCGAAATTGACTTCACTGAAACGACTGTCGAGCAAGAGGCTGCCCTTCAAGAAGATGAGGACGAGTCGTCAGCGCCGGTTGTTAAGCTCGTTAATCTCATTATCACAGAAGCTGTCAAACTTGGGGCGAGTGATATTCACATTGAGCCGTTTGAGGATGAAATTCGTGTCCGGTACAGAATTGATGGGCGGTTGGTTGTCCGGGATAGTGCCCCCCGACGTCTGTTGGGAGCGATACTATCTAGGATTAAAATCCTCTCACGTCTTGATATAGCGGAGCGGCGACGACCACAAGATGGACGAATCAAAATTACATCAAACGATGGCAAAGACTATGACTTACGAGTTAGCGTATTACCAACTAACCATGGGCAGTCGGTGGTGATGCGACTGCTCGACAAGGATAATATCAAAGTCGGCATCCGCCAATTGGGTTTGTCGGAGTCTGACTTCAGGATTTTTAAAAACCTTATTAGGCGACCCAATGGCATCATTCTCGTGACAGGGCCAACCGGTTCCGGGAAAACAACAACGCTCTATGCGTCACTGAATGAACTCAATCGGCCAGATACAAAAATTATTACTGCCGAAGACCCTGTTGAATACTATCTGAGTGGAATTAATCAGGTTGAGGTTAAGCATAAGATAGGACTTGATTTTGCTCGTGTGATTCGAGCAATGTTGCGACAAGCCCCCAACGTTATTTTGGTTGGAGAGATGCGTGATACTGAGACAGCGCAAATGGGTATTCAGGCTTCGCTTACTGGGCACTTAGTGTTTAGCACGTTGCATACAAATGATGCGCCTAGTGCCGTCACCCGCATGATTGACATGGGTGTCCCTGCTTATCTCGTTGCCTCAAGTGTAGTAGCTGTTTTAGCACAGCGGTTGGTGCGGCTTAATTGCAAAAATTGTAAGCAACCGCATGAACCACTCGAGAGTGAAATACAGGCTGCTGGTTTTACAGAGGAGCAGTTGGCAACTGCTACTTTTATGAAAGGCCGTGGTTGTGCTAAATGTCAAAAGCGCGGTTACAAGGGAAGGATGGGTATCTTTGAGCTAATGGTTCTCAATAACAAAATCCGTGAATTGGCATTTCAGGGTGCTGCGACACAAGACATTCGTCGAGCGGCAGTAGCAGGGGGAATGCGAATCATGTTCGATGATGGTCTTGATAAAGTCTTGAGTGGTCAAACAACACTCGATGAAGTCTTTCGGGTTGCTAAACAGGGCGAATAGCTTTGTGTTAATTGATAACGTCGATTTTCAGGGACCAAAACTGACGTCGACGCATAGCTCTGTTTCAGTCTATTTTCTTATTCATGAACCGAACGTTTTGAAAAGGACTGAATAAATGAATATTAGCGTTCTTCACGGCCAACTTTTAAAAATAAAAGCATGTTGTGCTTTAGCTGCAGTCGTAGCTGTATTGAGTAATGAGACTCTTCTCTATGCACAAGCACCAGTAGTTGCCGGGCCTGAAGTGCAGACAGTCGTCGCGGCACGGCAAACGCTCGACCAGTTCTTTAATCTTCAAATTGAAGCGATTCCACCGAGTATGCTGCAGTCGGCTTCAGGCGTCGCCATATTTCCAAATATGGTCAAAGGAGGTTTCATTTTAGGTGTCAATTACGGAAAAGGCGTTTTGCATGTTCGGAACCCGGATCAGTCATGGAGTCCTCCTGTAATGGTAACTATGGGTGGTGGGAGTATTGGTTTTCAGGCAGGTGTGCAGGCCGCTGATATTGTGCTGGTCTTTAAAACGCCACAAAGTCTGACGAATATTCTTGGGGGCCAGAAGGTTACGTTGGGGGCAGACGCGTCGGTTGCTGTGGGGCCCGTCGGTCGTCAAGCAAATGCTGCAACCGATGCTCGTTTAGGTGCCGAAATTTATTCTTACGCCAGAAGCAGAGGCCTTTTTCTTGGAGTTTCTCTTGGAGGAGCTGACTTGTCCGTTGATCACAATGCGGATGGTGCCCTCTACGGACGATACGGAGTGAGTCCTGCCGATGTATTTAATAGTAATGGAATTACTATTCGTCCCGAGGTGCAGCAACTTGTTGCTGATCTCAATACAAAGTCCGGTGTTCAGCCAGCTGCTCAGCCAAGTGTTCTGCCTGTTGGCTCTCCTAGTGTGATTCCGGCATCCACGAATCCAGTTCAACCACCTTCGACTCAGGCTCCGCCAATAGTCCCATTCCATCCGCCATCTTGAGGCATCCAGAAGAGACAAGAACAATTTGCCTTATGAGGATTTATATTTAACAATCCCAAGACGACTTAGTTGTGGCAGAGCATTTTTGATAAATTGAGCACAGGCTTTTTCGGCCATTTCCTGATGGACTGCCTTATCCGTAATAGGCGATCCATCTTTTTGGAGCAACCGTTTAGATTCGGCGAGTCGTGCAATGACTCGATCCGCTAAGCCGTTTTCACCCGCTTCGTTGAGTTCGTGCAAGATAGCGGCATCAAAGTCACCTATCGAGTGCCCGGTACCTGTCGCCACACTAGCTAACGACACTGGCCGACCCATAAGAAGGTCATTTTTAAGTACGGACTGATTGAACGGTGAGGGAACAAAGGGTTCTTTTTGCGATGCCTCCGGTGCATGTGAGACTGGGTTGGCAGAGACTTCGAAGAGCCCCATGGCTACACCAGCGTCAATCGCACCAATCACTTCAGCAGGCACCTTTTGCATGAGCTGCTGATGGCTAAGGAGTTGCGATAGTGTCAATGCCTCATGTGAGAGTATCGAGAGTAAGGTTTCGTAAAGTTCTCCTTGTACCGTCGAAGTTACCACACCAAGATTTACCCGGTGCGGTAGCTTTAGGTCGTCACGCACAGAACGAAAGAAAAGCCCATCGATTAGGTCGATCCGAGACTGAGTATTTTCAATGATCTTCGGTTGTTTTGAGTAGATGTCCCACCGAAATGCAGTGTTCGCACAAAAATCTTTATGTGATTCAGTAACAAGTCGATTACTTGTTGTCCGGAAGAGGTCTTGGAATTCTGGACGTACACATAGATCCCAAAAATTTGTTTGGATTGGGAGGGTTCCAACAAATGACATTTCGGCTGCGTTGAACATGGAAGCCACTTCTGCAAAGTAGAAACTTGTCCAATGCTCATTGAGATATTCATGGGCCAAGTATCGTAAGTCTTGTTTGAGAAGGCTGTCGACATACGCTGCTGCACCGGGGTTGTCTTCAAAGTATTTCGCCTTTTTGTCTCGGATGAATACGAGGTAATTTAGTGCATCACGAATTCTTTGAGTTGTGTCACCTTCTCTTAGTGCAGCGTATTGACGCAGAATGCCCCGTATGGGCTGGAGATGAGCCCAGCCCGGCATCGCGTTGTAACTCACTAGGAGAAGCCCGCCTGGCGCAAGATGCTTTTTTGCAACAGTAAGTACTTGCTCTCTGACTTCCGGTGAAACCCAGCTGAATACACCATGGAGAGTAAGGAAATCAAATGTACCAATATCTTTACTCAGACTTACGAAATCGGAAGTGATAGCCTTTACATTTGTCAGTCCACCCGCTGCTATGTCTTTCTCAATTGATCCAACATGGCTTGGGTTGATATCAATACCTATGAATTCACCTTGAGGATTTGCTGCAGCCAGTGTGGTGAGAGATCGTCCGAGGCCACATCCAAGTTCAAGGTAACGAAAGCCATCAGAAGTTTTCGGAGGGATCACACGATTCAGCGATGCAGCGTATCGCATTGCTGTAGGAGCCATGTGCGGGTAGAAGCCTGGAATGTAATCGAGATCAGTAATGTATCCGGCTGATGTCATAATGAGTTTTTTCTAAGTTCCGTGGTCCCATATGATGTGGTTTAAGAAAAAAAGGGTACTCTTGTTTCTTGTTTCCGCCAACCCGCTGGTCGGAGTTGTCTTTAAATAGTGCGTGGACGAGATAAGGGGATGAAAGGTACATTTCGGTTGAGTTTTGAATCAGCAAGGTGATTTGAATGTCTTTTATAGGATTCTCGTTAGATGCTGAAACGCGACTTTATTCTAGAAAATTTTCTGCCTGACCTTATGGCAGGCGTTGTTGTTTTTCTAGTCGCGTTACCACTCTGTCTTGGTGTACCCCTAGCTGCTCGCGCGCCACTTTTTTCCGGTATCGTAGCTGGAATTGTGGGAGGCATAGTAGTTGGTGGTTTAAGCGGGTCTCGCACCAGCGTTTCTGGTGGATCCCCAGCATTGATCGCCATCGTCTCTGCGCAGACAACAGCTCTGGGTGGATTTGATGCTTTTCTTACTGCTGTCTTGTTAGCAGGTGTCATTCAGTTGGCTTTAGGTTTCCTCAAAGCAGGATTTATTTCTTCATTCTTTCCTACAAGTGTTATCAAGGGACTGCTTGCGGCAATAGGCGTAATCATCATTCTGAAACAACTCCCGCATTTGATTGGGTATGACATTGACCCAATAGGTGAGATGTCGTTTAACCAACCAGATCGCGAGACAACATTTTCAGACTTGCCGA
>DONH01000294.1 GCA_003509235.1 Planctomycetaceae bacterium | reverse complement strand
CCTGGGTAGTTCAAGCCGCTGTGCAACATCTGGTAAAACTGACATGCATACCTGACCTCGACCGTGGGTAATCATGAAGTTAATAGCATCGGGTGTCGCGTCTTCCGCAGCACAGATAAAATCACCCTCATTTTCGCGATCTTCAGCGTCCACCACAATCACGATCTTTCCTTCTCGAAAAGCTCTGATGGCAGCGTCTATTGAACTAAACTGGTCAGACATGCGTTCTTTTAAGTGGACGAATTATCCACACTCCTTTTTTACATAGCTACAAGCTATTGATTATAGACCGAATGAAGACCTAGTCTGCCCTAAATCATTTACAAAAAAAATGGACCACACCATGCTTGCACGGGAAGAGTATATCGAGCAATCCTACCTATTCCGAACGCTTGGCGAACGGATGCTCGACGGTGTTGCAACGCAAGAAGCCCTTAAAAATTTAGGCCACGAAATACTGGCTACCACAAAGCTGCCTCTCGCAATTGATTATCTAGTGAGTGATCTAAAACTTACTGGAACAATTGCACCTGCAATGCGGCAACTCAACCATTATTTCACAGCTTTTCAAACCTTTGTTATAGCCGAAGCAGAAGACGAGGAAGGCCGATTTGATCTTCGTACTGCGCTGGTCATACTGGAACGCGAAGCACGCTATCTTGCAGAAGGAGGAACTCCTGAAGGGCTTTTTTTCTATAGGTTCGAATGCCTTTCAAGGAATCGGCTCGACTATATACGTGGACTATCTGCTACAGCTGCTGATGACATATTCACTGATGATTGGGAAAATTGGATCACAATGGTTTCCCGTCAAGTCGGATTAGTTGACTTAGCCGATCTGATTTATATTCGGAGTGGAGAACTTCTGCGACGCCAGAGAGGACAATCTTCGTTTCGCAAGAGCATCGATACACAGAACGACGAGAACACAACTGTTCAACAAACCACAGTTCTATTTGGTGAAAAAGAAGGACGCATTGCCTGGGCCAATCGTGGCAAAGATCCACTTTATCTTTTTGCTGCCTTACAAAGGCAACTGGGCTATCCAGTTGTTCCAAAACCAAAACGCCCACAACCACAAACTGAGTCACCAATTCTCATGTCACGGCGTATTGATCGACTTGAACTACGAGTCAAGCTACTTGAGGAAGAAACAAAGGACGGGATTGACTTGTCACAGTTTGATCCAAAAAACCAGTCTTTCAAACAAACTCCCGAAGAGTAGCAGGATGAGACGGCCACTTAATTTTTGGGTACAGCGTTCGGTTACATTCTTATTGGAGACGCTAACTCTACTAGATATTCTAGACTACGCCATTGTCTCATTGATCGCATTCACCGGGAATACTTTGTCTACTGAATTGAGATTTGTGATCACCTAATCGATTAGACGTGAGCATGAATTCTTAGCTCTCTGTAATGATACCAAAAATGATGACATTGAATTTTGTGAAAAACCAACACTTATTGAGCCGCCAATGAATACTGCTCGTATGTCACAGCTGGAAAATGAGCCCTTCCCCCAGACACTCTTGCGGCCACGTCGCGCGATCACCGGTATCTCTGCAATTCTTCTGCCCTACAACAATGATAATTCAATTGACTGGGCTGGTTTCGATCAAAACCTCAAGCACACAGTAGCTGCTGGCCTAATTCCTGCAGTCAATATGGATACCGGATATGCCAGCCTGATAGACGAAGCGACACGACGGGAAGTTCTACAACGAACCAAGGCTGTGACATCTGGACTTCAATTTATAGCTGGTGTCTTTGTTGATGATTCGCCTGGGCAGACGTTCGACGCCGATACGTATCGGCATGGTATCGAAAAGGTCGAATCTGCTTCAGGAACACCGATTCTCTTTCAGTCTTTTGGCTTGAGTGAACTGCAGGAAGACGAAGTGGCCCCAGCATATGAATCCGTCACTCGTTCCTGCAATGAGTTTCTGTTTTTTGAATTGGGTCAAGATTTTGCACCTTTCGGGAAAATCTACTCGCTCGACACCTATGAACAATTAATGCGAATCCCAAATGCAGTTGGTGCGAAACATTCGTCACTTCGTCGCCAGCCTGAATGGCATCGAATTGAGTTACGAAACCGTGTTCGCGCTGATTTCAAAGTATTTACGGGAAATGATTTGGCAATCGACATGGTCATGTATGGAAGTGACTATCTACTTGGTCTAAGCGCCTTTGCTCCGGATGCATTCGCTCGACGCGATGCCATGTGGGCGGCAGGTGATCCGCGTTTCTTTCGGTTGAATGACATGCTTCAATATCTCGGGGCCTTTTCATTTCGTCATCCTGTTCCAGCCTACAAGCACTCGGCGGCCATGTTCTTAAAGATCCGAAACAGGATCGCGAGCAGTGCAACTCATCCTAATTCACCTCGGCGTCCGGAAACTGATCTCGAAGTACTATCTGCAATTGCTAGTGAACTACGGGAGCTTCTCGAGGAATTCAACGAATGACTTTTCCACGCATTGCCAGCTTCAAGAACCATGCAGCATTCACGCGTCATTTGAGTGATTTAGAACTTCCACTTCCTTGCGCTGAGTTGGTGGAAAGTGGACCTGAATCACCGCTCGCTCAGTCCATTCAAGTTCATGATTTTATAATCGGAAATAGATTCTGTATTCTTCCGATGGAAGGATGGGACGGAACCACTGATGGAAAACCAACAGAGCTCACGCGGCGTCGGTGGCGAAATTTTGGTCGCAGTGGTGCCAAACTGATCTGGGGTGGAGAAGCAGTAGCCGTTCGTCATGATGGCCGGGCAAACCCAAACCAAATGGTTATCAACAGTGAGAATCTGTCAGAACTTGAGTCATTACGGGCAGAACTCATCACCACGCATGAGACTGAATTCGGCACCACCGCAGATCTTGTCACCGGATTACAGCTAACCCATTCGGGCCGCTTTGCAAAACCAGATTTTCATGATCGCATGCAACCACGAACAGCGCAGCGAAATATATTACTCGATTCTCGATGTGGTATTACTGACGATTCCGCACTGTTCAGTGATGACGAATTAACTGTCCTTGTCGATGATTTCGTACATGCGGCATCTCTTGCTGAGCAAGCGGGCTTTCAATTTGTTGACATTAAGCACTGCCACGGGTACCTCGGTCACGAACTTCTCAGTGGTTTCGACCGGCCAGGGAAATATGGAGGCTCATTTGAAAATCGCACGCGGTTCCTCCGAGAAATCGTGGAAGGTATCCGCAGTCGTACCTCCTCTCTCGAGATTGGTGTTCGCGTCAGCGTATTTGACTTTCTTCCATTTACTCCGGGCCTGGATGGGGTCGGCATCCCGGAGCAGAACGGTGATTCCAGGTTGATATTTGGTGCCGATTCGACTGGTGTAGAAATCGATCTTCATGAACCTACAACGTTTCTCTCACTTTTAGAATCACTCGGCATCGAATTGATCTGCACAACTGCCGGAAGTCCTTACTACAATCCACACATACTACGCCCAGCTTCTTTTCCTCCAAGTGATGGCTACAAGCCGCCAGAAGACCCCCTCGTTGGAGTGTCCCGCCAAATCATGGCTACCGCGGAATTGAAACGACGCCACCCCGATCTTATCTTCGTTGGTTCGGGTTACAGCTATCTCCAAGAATGGTTACCGCACGTGTCGCAGGAGGTCGTTCAGAGCAAATGGGTCGACTCTATTGGGCTCGGACGCATGGTCTTATCTTATCCTGAGTTACCAGCGGATGTCCTCGCTGGGCGGATCATGCCACGAAAGAAGGTGTGTCGTACGTTCAGTGCCTGCACAACATTCGCTCGAAAAGGAATGGTGAGTGGCTGCTATCCTCTCGATCCATTTTATAAAGAACATAAAAAAAATTTTAATCGTAATACATGAACTAAGGCATGAGCCATGTTCATTAACAGAGGGTTTCAACCCTGCTCCGCTTTCGTATTTCTTTTGCCCAATCACACTTGGCATGAGCATCCATAGCAGAAGGAACACGATGAGTTGTATAGATAGGACTTCCCACTGTGGATAGTATTAATCACCAGCGAGACCATCTAGCATCGATTATTTCAGCCATTACATCTGCTACAGACCCGTATCGGATTCTCACAGAACGTCTTGCTCTCGAATCATCAAAAGATTTACTTACGTTTGATGGAAGTCCTGTTTCTACAGGACCAAATCAAACAATAGAAGTTAAGGAAGCTGGAAAAATCTGTGTTGTCGGTGGTGGAAAAGCTGCTGCAGGATTTGCTGCTGGCTTGGAGCACTTGTTGGGCAGAGAACGTCTTCACAAACATGAAGTGCACGGACTAGTCAGTGTGCCCGAAGGGTGTGGGGCTCGGCTCGATCATATCGAAATTCGGGAAACACGAGCTCGTGCTCACAATCTGCCAACTGATGCTGTTGTTCAAGCAACTCATGAGATGATTCATCAACTAAGCACACTCAAGCAGGAAGATCTTGCATTTGTTTTGATTACTGGTGGCGCTTCAGCACTGCTTGAATCACCACGAGCACATATTTCTCTTAAGTCATTAGTACGGCTCACGAAAAATCTTTCACACGCCGGTGTCGACATTCAAACTTTGAATACGATTCGGTGTATGACAAGTAGCGTGAAAGCGGGGGGATTCGCAAAGGTTTGTACCGCGGGCAGACTTATTGTGCTTGTTCTTTCAGATGTGCTTGATGACTCATTGGAAGTAATCGGATCCGGTCCATGCATACCACACTTTGTAGACCCATTAGCTATTGAAAGGATTCTTCTTGATTCAAACATCTCTCAGGATGATCGTAGACTTCTTTCAGAATCTATATATGAGTACGTAACAAAACACAATGTTGCCGCACACAATCAAACACTTTCCAGTGACTGGATCACTTCCAAAGGCTGTCGAGTTACTCACCTCATTCTTGGAACAAATGCACTTGCGGTCGAGGCTGCATCAGCTGCTTCATCTGCACTCGGCTATGAAATTTTTTCTGCCACTACAAACACGCTCTCGCAGACCGCAAATACGGTGGGGAGTCGACTCGCGACTTCGCTGGGCACAATGGTATCTCTAGGCACTACCGAGAACCGCCCACAGGCTTTACTAGAGGGTGGTGAGGCGACTGTGCATGTACCTCTCAATCATGGAGTTGGCGGGCGTAATCAACATACCGTTATAGCTGCAGCTAAGGATATTCTGATTGATCAAAAACACGAGTGGCCAACGGATACGCTTATTGCCAGTTTTGGCACTGATGGCGAAGACGGGCCAACCTCTGCTGCAGGTGGATTCATTGATACCGACGTTGCTAAATCACTCGTTAGCCAACCCAATGGCATTGAAGACGCTATGTCACGATGCGATTCACATGAACTTCTCAAGTCAGCTGGCGGTCTTATTGAAACTGGACCAACAGGAACAAATGTGGCCGATATTCGAATCGTACTCACTCATCCTAATTGAACTTGACAATTTCTATTGATTGGCTTCGTCTTTGACTTCAGTGAGGTGTGCATCTCCAGTGAGTCGAAAGTAATGACCCTGAGGACCTCGATCAATTAGAAATGGACCAACGACTTGATCACAGTCAAGAAAAATCACAGTATCTTGGTCAGAGGTTAGTCGTCGCTTCGGTTCAAAAGGCTTGCTATACCGCGCACCCCTGGAAATCCGTATTTCATCAATTTCACCATTAAAAAATGAATTCGCTCGACCACGAGCATCTGGATCAGCACCCACGATGAATGGTAGCCCATTCACTTTCCGCTTCATTGACGACTTTGTCGGAAGCTGGCCCTCAGGCTTTCCGTCAATATATAAGGTCAATGATTCACCCTCGTAGACCATAGCGACGTGATACCACCGATCTGTCTTAAGTTTTAGATCAGGACGAACATTTTTGTATGAACCTCCTAGAAAAACACTCGCATCGAGTTGACCACGGGAAGCAAATATGCCGAATTCACTCTGCTGTGTTTTGGCAAGAAGACCAACCCGATTTGCAAACTTTTGAGCATTCAACCAGCATTCAACCGTAAAAGGTCCTTGTGGAAGAGCCACTTTATTCGATTCAAGCAATACACAGTCCCCGTTACCATCAAGTGTGAGTGCATAATTCACAGCACCCCGAGAAGATATCTCATCACCGAAAATCAACGGAACGTTTCTTTTCACTTCTGGAATGCTGTAGCGAGTTGCGGGCGCGAGGTAGTCTTGAGAAAGCGTCACCTGCACCATCTCTGACGATCTTTCAAACTGCTTGGCTTGGTACACTGCTTGGAAATCCGCTTCACAACGTTCACCCGCATTCAAGGTGCCGTGAGTATGATCCGGTGCAAACCGCCAACGATTATCGACACTATCAAGGGAAATTGTGTACTCGACAGGACGACTAGTTGGATTTGAAAATGAAACGGAAAACTGATTCATGCTTGGCTTTTCACGCGTGGCTGACGAAACCTGTATGCCTCCTTTAAAAGTTAATGGGAGCCGTGCCAACTGAATTGTCTCTTCCTGAAGACTTGAGGTAATTTCCCGCACGTCCATTGCCTGCCCTACTGGAAATGCAGCCATAGCGACCTGGTCGTTCCGCACAGTAACGAGGTGATACTGATGCAGATAACCTGCTTCTGGAACAACTCCTTTTTGACCACCACCAACGGTAGCGAGGGCGATGTATTCAATTCCATCACTTGGATCACTGCGCATGTGATGGATATGACCTGCAAACACAGCTGTCACATTGCCTGCCTTGACAAGCAAAGGGTGGACACGTCTTTTCCAATCATCACCATAATTACCACCGATCCATCGAGGATGGTGAAGAAAGATAAATTGGTGATTGCAATCCCTCCCGCGCGCAAGAGCCTGCTTCAAAAAAGAAAGCTGTTCGTCACTAATTTTTTGAAGATGTGGTTTTGAAAAACTTTTTTCACCAGTTTCTTCATCTCCTTCATCTGAATAAATCACCGTGAATGCACATTGCTTGTGCTTGAATGAATACCACAAGGGTCCAAAATGCATCTCGTAGTGTTCTTGGTGCTGAAACTTTGGCATCTCCGGATCATTAAGCGGCCGCCAATACACATCATGATTGCCTGCAACTGGAAACCAGGGGCATAACAAACGGTTCATAATTGCCTTAAACTCACGCATCTGAATAAGCCATTCGGCCGTCTGGTTATACCCATTGATAAGATCACCGACTGTCATAACGAGGTCAGGCTCAATGAGATTGACATCCCGAACAGCGTCTGCAAGCACATCAACACCTTCTGGTTGCCCCCCGGTCCGATCTCCGAACACCGCAAACGTAAACGCGTCTTCTTCAGAAGGAAGTGGGAGAACGATCTCACTCGAACGAGTGGTAAAAAACCGTTGTGCACTTGGTTGCATTGTCTTATGAGGGTTTCCATGCCGATGGAGATGGTGGTCATGGGACAAATGAGGAGTTTCGTCCTTTGATTCAGTCTTTTCTTCCTCGACGGATGGACTAATTGCCATCATTTGTTCGACACCCAAAAGAGAGAACACTCCGACATAAACAATAAAAGACAGTTGTCGCAATACAGTCTGCTGAAGACAGCATCGCCAGAATCGGATCGTCATGAAAACCTCTCCCTCAAAACACGAACACTGAGCCACCTAAACAGAAACATCGCACAACATAACTGCCTCCCGAAGGCCAACAAATGGATCCCGCGTTGGTATAAACTCCTGCCCCACAAACCCCTTATAGCCAATCGCCAGTAATTTCTTCATGATCGGCGGGTAGTTAATTTCCTGCGATTCGTCCAGTTCTCCTCGTCCAGGATTTCCGGCAGTGTGCACATGGCCAATAATATCTTTGCACTCTTCAATTCGACGGATAACATCGCCGTTCATAATCTGGACGTGATAGATATCAAAAAGCAATCTCACATTATCTGAGCCTACACGCCGAAGCATATTGGCAACAGCATCAACATTATCACCTTGGTAGCCAGGATGCCCCTTCATGGGGTGGCTATCCTCACGAGTGTTCAGGTGTTCGAGACAAATTGTTACATTTTTTTTCTCTGCGTAGCCAGCTATTTTCTTGAGACCGGTAACACAATTATCGAAAGCTTCTTCATCAGTCATGGCACCACTTGCTGGATCTTCAGCATCACGCCACTTAAATCCCGTAAAGGCAATTACTGCTGGAATGCCGGCTGCCGAACAACTTTCAATCATCTGTCTTGTGCGTGCAATTACTTCATCCTGATATTTTGGATTATTAAATCCCTTGATATACGGCTTACCGGGCATGCCGTTGGAGGCTATCGCGCATGTGAGGCCATGTTCCTTCAGCATTGGCCAATGATCTGGCTTTGTAAGTTCGATGGACACACAGCCGAGTTCATTTGCAACCTGACACTGCTTCTCTATGCTCCACTTCTCACCCATGGAACCAAAACACCAGGAAACAATTGATTGCTTGATGTGGCCTTGAGAGGCCACCACTGAACCCCGCATCTCCGCCGACGTAGCCGCAATTGCTGCTCCAGCGACTGTTGTTAAAACACTGCGGCGATTCATCGCTGATGGCAACTGATTCATAAGAGATTCCCTTCCAGTGTTCGATTAGACCAGAATTCTAAACTTATTCAGCCAAAAACATTCTTGATACGGTTGGCATTGTGTTTGATGCGTGTTTCAAAAACAATCAGTATGTGACATGACTATCCATGCCACAGAACGTTCTTGCTTATAATTCTCTAATTTTTGGTTTCTCATGCCTCATCTCAAACGCATACTTGTTACTGGTGGTGCTGGTTTCCTTGGCAGTCATCTTTGCGAATGTCTTGTTGAGACTGGTCACGATGTTATTTGTGTTGACAACTTCTTTACCAGTCAGAAAAGGAATATTGCTCATCTACTCGATTGCTCAAATTTTGAACTTGTAAGACATGATATTGTTCATCCACTTTGGCTTGAAGTTGATGAAATCTATAACCTCGCCTGCCCTGCAGCCCCTGGCCACTATCAGTACAATCCCATTAAAACCATGAAGACCTCTGTGTCTGGCGCAATAAATGTTCTTGGTATGGCAAAAAGGTGTCGATCCAAAGTGCTCCAAGCCTCGACAAGTGAAGTATACGGAGATCCAGAAGTCCATCCACAGCCCGAAAGCTATCGAGGTTCAGTCAATCCAATTGGTATCAGAGCATGTTACGACGAAGGGAAACGTGCTGCTGAGACTCTGTTTATGGATTACCACCGTGCTCATGACGTAAACATTCGTCTCGTACGAATTTTCAATACGTATGGCCCAAGAATGCATCCATATGATGGACGCGTTGTCTCAAACTTTATTCGACAAGCGATTACCAACGACGCTATCACTATCTTTGGTGATGGATCACAAACACGCAGTTTTTGCTACCGAGATGATCTCGTTGATGGCATCATAAAAATGATGAATGGGCCTGACGACTTTATCGGACCTGTTAATCTTGGTAATCCTCATGAATTCACAATACTTCAACTTGCTGAGTTAATAATCAAACTTACAGATTCAAAATCAAAGATCATCAGAAAGTCTCTTCCGAAAGATGATCCTGTACGACGGCGGCCCGATATCACACTTGCAAAGCAAAACCTATCTTGGGAACCAACCGTGCTTTTAAAAGAGGGACTCATGAAAACAATTGAGTGGTTCCGTTCGATTAATCTTGATGATTTTCGGGCACCAACACCGAACTACGGATAACCGTAGGCCACGTTTGCTTCGCCGATCTTGAATGACGGCGATTTATCCTCAAAAAAACGTAGGAATAGCGTAGGAATAGAAGGTTTCTGCTTTAACGCTCCTTCGTAGAGATACAAGAACGATTGAGATTTTGTTTTTCGGTGCAATGGCCTCTTTCTTCAGTCAATTGCCCCTATTTTGCCCTTCGCTCCGCCTGAGATATTCGCTACCTTCTGACATTCCGTGAGAGGCGGTGCCTGCGCACCAACCCTCGATTACTGAGTCTCTGTACCCTAAGGATCTGCTTGATCATGGAACGCACGCAGTTGTCGGCAATTGTTCTGGATCTTCTCGAAAAAGAAACCGGCGAAACTTATGACGCTCTTGAAGATTCAACGACCCTGAATGAAGGTCTTGGCCTCGACTCACTCGATATGGCAGGCCTCATTCTGCATATCGAGAGCCACTTTGGCATTCAGATTGAGACTGAACTGTTGGACAAAATCACGAATGTTGGACAAATACTCGACACGCTGGAAGAAAAAATTGCTGTCAAAGAAGGGAAAAGCGCCGCTTAGAAGTTCTGGCAATGGCAGACACCGGATATGTGTTGAACTGTCGATCTTGAATCCTTTTCATTTGTATGTATTGGCATGAATCATTCACTGTCTTCATCCGCTGATCTTTCTGCTCATTGTCTTGTTGAGTCGTACGCATCAGCATCTGCTCATGCTTCTGAGATAGACACACTCGCTCGTGAGAAACATACCCACGGTTGCCACTCCCTCCCCCCACGATTTCTTCGACATGCAGATGAGCAAACCGTCATCGGCATGCATTCGATCATTCAAGCCATGGCGGCTGATACACAGGATAGCCGTGACATTTGCAACGACGCCGTCGTTGCAGCTACCTGCTTGGGGGGTCAGCCATCTGCCGCACGAACTATGATTGGTCTTCGAGAGAAGGGACCAGTCGCAGTAACCCCACATATTGTTCCACAATGTTCTCTTCATTCAGTTGCCTCTGCTGCAAGTGTTGGATTTGGCATGCATGGCCCTAATTTCGGAGTTGGTGGTGGACCACATGCACCGGCTGAAGGTTTTCTACTGGCCCTGACTCTTGCGCCCATGCTTGCAAAAAATTCACCATCTTCTCGCATATGGCTTGTTTGCACAGGCTGGGATCAGCAACCCTGTCTCGACGCGGCAGGCATTCTCACGAATGATCCCATCTGTCGAGGAATGACTTTTGTACTCAAGCCTGAAATGGCACAAACCCACGAAGAAACACAACCATACATTCAATTTTCTTCTCAAAAAAACACCCCATCGCCTCATATTCTCCCAGTAGACGGCCGTCTGAAAGAACTCTGTGAACAGTTCGAAACGGGGACCTGCACAACAATTGCCATAACAGACACGTGCACAATCGAAATTTCACCACTCTCACCGAACCAACTTTCATCGAGATCAAATCAACTTGCCCTCCAGAAGGAGGCTGCCTAATGAGTTCGGAACAATCTTCTCGTATTGTCATTACCGGAGTCGGTGCTTCGACCCCACTAGGGCACTCATTCAATGAAATTGGTGATGCGTTACAGGCTGGTCGATCAGGTATTGATTGGTACGATGCTGGCACCTTTAACCGTCTCCAGAAACATGCTGCTGCCAACGTACAAGAAATCCTGCTACCAACAGAAACCGAAAGTTTCATACACACTAAAGAATTCGACAAATCTTCGCGGATCGAGCAGTTCATGATAGGACCTGCCGCACATGCTCTTGCAGATGCCGGCATCAATCCAAAAGTCGATAGCCTCAAGCAAAAGAAATGCGTCGGAATCATTGCCGGAATTGGAGCGGAACAACTCAAAAATTGGGAACGTGACTTTCTTGACAATGGCCACGATGTTTTTGAGGCAAGCAGTCGGCCATCACTTGTCCACCGAGTTGCTCACATGCTCGGCGTGAATGGCCCCGCAACGACTGTTGCCGCAGCCTGTGCATCGAGTGGATATGCTCTTGCGCTTGGAAAAACCTGGCTCGCAACCGGATTGGTAGATTCCTGTGTTGTTGGTGGATGCGATGTTCTCAGCCCAACAGCACTTGCTGCATTTCATAATCTTCGAGCTTTATCACGAAGAGATGACAACCCCCAAAAAGCTTCACGTCCTTTTGACAAGAATCGTGATGGTTTTGTTATGGGCGAAGGTGGTGTCTTTTTCGTACTCGAAAGACAACGCGAGGCAGAGAATCGACAATGCAAAATATATGGTGAACTAGCTGGAATCGGGATGTCGAGTGACGCGTCTCATATGGTCACACCGTGCAGTGATCCAGTCCAAGCATCTCGTGCAATCACTGAAGCACTCGCCGACGCAAATCTTTTACCAAAACAAGTTGATTACATAAACGCGCACGCTGCTGGCACTCCGGTCGGTGATGCTGCCGAGGCAGGAGCCATTCGCAATGCCTTTGACACTGCAGCTGAAGAAATATTTGTCAGTTCAACGAAAAGCATGTCTGGACATCTCATTAGTGCAGCCGCTGCTTTTGAAGCACTTGCATGCCTTGTTGCAATTGAACGAAACATGGTCCCACCAACTATCAACCTCGATGAGCCTGATGAAAACTGTTACCTCAGGCATGTTCCACATCAGTCAATTTCCTCACCAGTTGATGTAACTGCAAGCAATTCTTTCGGCTTTGGTGGCTCAAACCTTTGCCTCGTTCTAAAAAGTGCCGCTTAGAAACTATTTCTTATCACCCTCCGGAGTTTTATTGTGCCTGATTCATCACCAGCCCTTCCATCACTTACCCTTCCTGAAATTGGTTCTGCCACTGATACCGTGCTTGAGACACTCGTGGCTCATTGGCACGAATTTGAACCACAGCATTCAGAAGATGGCCTTGCTGGCAAAGTCTGTGACCTCCATCAGTTCAATTTTCTCCTGTGGCACGAAGAAGATATTGCGAGATCTCCCGACGTCACTGATGCAAAAATAGCTGCTGTTAAGCGTGCGATTGATAAGTACAACCAGGCTCGCAATGATGCGATTGAAAAGGTTGATGACTGGCTCATTCAGGACCTTGCAAACCGTGGTATTACGGCTGAAGACGATGCACCAGCAGCTACAGAAACGCCTGGTGCTGCAATAGATCGGCTATCGATTCTTGAACTTCGACGCTACCACATGCGTGAACAACTCGAACGAGACGATGCCTCGCAGGAACACCGTGAAAAAGTCGCTCAGAAAATGGTCATACTTGATCAGCAAAGGGATCATCTCATCACTTCTCTCGACCGACTACTTCAAGAAATATTTTCTGGACAACGTCCTTTACGAGTCTTCCGGCAGATGAAGATGTACAACGATCCAGCAATGAATCCGTATCTGTACAAATCCACTTCAAATCCCGTTGTATAATCAAAAAACAGAATCGTCTGCGTAAAAAAATGCGCGTTACACATTCAACCTTATAAATGATCTGCCCTGAGATCATAGAAGAATGTCATGCATCACATCACCATGAACATCGGTGAGCCGATAGTCTCTACCTTGATGACGGAACGTGAGTTTTGTGTGATCAAATCCGAGAAGTTGAAGTATTGTGGCGTTGAGGTCATGCACGTGAACAGGATTATTCGTAATCGAAAACCCTAATTCATCCGTTGCACCGTAGATCGTTCCAGGCTTCGTGCCACCGCCAGCGAGCCACATCGTAAAAGCATTCTTATGATGATCACGACCCGGTTCCCGTTTTTTTGTAGTGGGTGTATCTGCATTTCCTTGGGCCAGCGGCGTTCGGCCAAACTCACCTCCCCAGACTACAAGGGTTTCATCAAGTAAACCTCGTCTTCTCAAATCAGCCACAAGCGCAGCCATACCCTGATCGACATCACGGCATTTAGCAGGCAATCGAGTTTTAAGGTTCCCATGATGATCCCAGTCGGAATCAAAAAGCTGCACAAAGCGAACTCCACGTTCGATGAGCCGACGGGCAAGGAGACAGTTGGCTGCAAATGACGGCTTCCCTGGCTTCACGCCATAAAGTTTTAACGTCTCAACAGTCTCAGTCGACAGATCAGTTAGATCTGGAACGCTTGCCTGCATTCGAAATGCCATCTCGTATTGGCTGATTCGTGTGGCAATTTCCGGGTCTTCAGTTTCGGCAAGACGCAAAGAATTAAGACCATTGACCGTATCTAGCAATCGCCGCCCATCTTTACGAGATCGACCGGCTGGATTGCTGAGATAGAGCACCGGGTCACCACTAGAACGAAAACGAACACCCTGATGAATGCTTGGCAAAAAACCGCTTGACCACAGCTGTGAGCCAGCACCACCGGCAGGACCAGAAAGCAATACAACATATGCTGGAAGATTCTCGTTTTCACTTC